>JBCCSU010000107.1:0-15369 GCA_039199635.1 Bacteroidota bacterium
CAGTGGTTTGGCCGCCAATGGATCCGCCACAGCTTTTCTACAGTTCGAAAAGATGGAATATGACAGCCTTTACGCCATTTATGACAAAGACTTCCGCATAGGGCTTAATCCGGTACAGATCACACAAGGAAAAGTGGAGTTCTATTACAAAGACACCCGCATCGTCTATGCGGATCCCAGCGGGTTCCATCCGGACTGGACCGCCTTCGGCAATGCTTTCATTCCCGAAAAAATACCACTTCCCACGGAGGAAATCGCTTATATCAAAATCAAAGAAAACGATCGTCTGTTGGTGGATATCTCCCAAGATCAACAAGGAAATACGATTGTATCTACCAAGGCCGGGCAGCCTGTAACGTTGCACCTGCCCGCTTTCAAATCAGAGCCGGGGCAGGTACCTCAAATCGCTGTAGACTTTAACCGACTCCTACTAGATGCTGGAAGTGGCGCGGTGATTGGAGGTTCTCTAGTAGCCACAGTACCAGACAACGATCCACTCTTTGATCTCACGAAAAGAGGAATTCCAATCACTCCCAAATTCATAGCCTTTGGTGTTAATGAGCAAGGCGGCACCGATGTGAGTGGTCTATTTATTAGAGGCCATCTAAACCTGTTTAAAAGTGAGTTGGGAGAACCAGCCACTGTGATAGCCGGTATTCAAAGTGACGGTAGACTGCGAGCAGCAGTTAGTTTGCCTGGTTTAAATGTAGAGGCTCCCCTTGAGGATTACGCTAACCATGTTGCGTTGAACTTCAAAAGCGTTGTTGGGACCATAGAAATCCCACTTTTAGGACAAAATTCAATTCCTAATATAAACTTAAGCCTTGACGCTGATTTTCAACTTTATAATCAGGAAAATGACTTTGTGGCAGCCGCTAGTTTTAAAGCCAGGTATAAACACAATGACCTGAGTATTGAGCAGTTTGTCGGAAGTGTCAATAATCAAAATTCGTCCTTAAATATTGACCCTTTCATCTTCCGCATTGATGCCCTTAACCACCTAAATTTAGCTTATTCAGAGCAGGACGGGATCAGCTTTGATGCCGGTCTCGACTGCAAATTTGGTTATAAACTAGAAGGTGGAGATGCCTTTGAGTTTCCATTAAAACAAGTTGAACTGAGCAGTACCAACGGCATTACCATACCCGTACAGGATATACATGACGGCACCGCTCCGGGCTTTGATCCCCCAATTGTTGATTTTGGCATTTTCCGGCTTGATCCGCTGGCCCTTAGGCTTCCCGCCATTACCTTCAACTGGTGGAGCTGGCAAGTAGGCATGCCCTTAGGCTTTGATCCTAAAATTGACCTTGAATTATCTTTCCCTGGTTTGGTAGCGGAAGCACCGGAGTTTGCCCTATCGAAACTGACGCTCAATGATGTAGGATTTGAAAATGGAATACTAAATGGCTCTATGGTGCCTTTTTCTTTTCCCGGTGACGGTGTCCCATTACCTATCGGAGGTGATCTCAAGCTGAATGTGAAGGAAATAGGTGGATTATTAAAAGCCACCGCAGAAAATGCGCAAGACTTCCTGATCGACCTCAAGGGAAAACTGAAATATCCTGATTTCCTCAAGAAAAACCAGATCTGTACAGAAGCAGATATCTCCATAAAAATGGATCGATTGGGTTACTTCAGCGGTCAAATTCAGGACTTTACCCCCTGTGGCCAGCTAGAGCAGGGTCCTTTAACGCTCAAATTCAATGCTACAGAGCTAAATTTTGCCGTAGGTTTGGGTAAGCAGAAAGCTACGATAGCAGGTTCTGCTACCGCCTTGATCAAGAGGAAAGACAATGTCGATGTAAATGCCACCGGTAATGTAGCCTTTGACCTGATCAATGGAAAACTGCTGGACGGTAAAATCCTGCTAACTGGTCCATTTGATTGGCAATACACTGAACGTGACTCGCTTTTCAGCTTTATAGTACAAACAGCAGAACTGGATACCGTAGGTTTGAAATTCAAAGGAAATGGTTCGCTGGCACTCGGTAATGGCAGTAGCAACCTGACCTTCAACAACCCTACTTTTTCTTTACAGAATGGCAGATTAATCGATGGGAACATTAAGATCCAAAACTCATTCGCACTGGACGTAGCGCTCAATCCTATAAAATGGTCTGTTGAAAGTCCTTCAGCGCCTACCCAAAATGTTCCGGGTATTCGCTTAACCATGCCAGCCGACCTGATGATCGATAAAAATGGACTTACTGTGAACGATTCCAGCGTGGCTTCACTTAACTATGCTGATAAGCAATATGACTTGCTCAAAGTCCATTTTGATAATTTCAACCTAGGACTTGACCCGGTCCAGGTAAATAGTGGGAAAGCCAGCTTCTTTCTCGACTCACTCAACGGCTCAGACCCGATCGAAATCGCGTGGTACGACAAAACCGGATTCCATCTGGACGATGGTACGAATTTGATCAAGGCCGTATTACCTGACACCTTATTTCTTCCAACCGAAGAGATCGCCTACATCGTGCTTCGGGATCAGAACGGTACATTAATGGTCGATATTGAATCTGATCCTCAAGGCAAAAAACTAAACACGCGAGCACCGCTCCCATTGGTCATAAACTCATTTGATAAAAATGATCCAATGACAGCAGATGTTCGGCTTTTCGACCTGATCATTAATGACGGTTTTGAAGTGGTTCAAGGCTATATAGAAGGCGACCTGACCAACAACCCAATTAACCTGGGGCCCACAGAAGATATACCTTTGAAACTGACCAAAATCGCCTACTTCAAAGATCAAAATAAACCCTATTCCCTCTATGCCGATGCTACGTTGGTGCTTCCTGAATCACTAAATGAAGTAGAAGTAAAACTCGAGCGTATTGAATTTGGTGCCAGCGGATTTAAATCAGGTACAATAACTTCCGGCACATATAGCACCACTTACGATCCCAATCTAACTCCGATAGCCAGTCATAGTTTTACTCAAGGAGAATTCACCTTTGCCGTGGGTGGTGTAGAACTCGATTTTCGAGAAGGATATCAAACCTACAGAATATCTGGGCAAGTAGGCAGTAACCTGTTTAGAGATGCCAGCAATACGCCCAGCCTACTACACTACACCGGATACTACGATACCGACCTGGGGTGGGAAATAGATCTTACGGGGGCCGCACTTCCAGTGATTAGCATCAATCAAGCAACCCTTACTATTGATGCTTTTGAAACTGAGATCACTAATCAAGGCTTCAGTGTAGTCATGGATGGTCGTTTTCAGATGGAGGAACTCATGGGCAAAGATTTTGAAGCCAGCATCCAGGATTTAACCATTGGTACTAATGGTGTTTCGCTAGCCCAGGTTAATTCTAATGCCATTCAATACTTAGACTTGTTGAACCAGGTAAAAATGATGAAGATCACCAACCTGGGCTTGGGTATAGAAAGCAATAATCTAAACCTGATCCTTGATGGATCACTGCATTTTATGGAGCGTGATCTTCTTTTTGCCGATCTGAAAATTGGAAGTGACGGTAGCTTCTCTATTGGCAGTGCTAATGCTAACCTTCTAAATGGTGATTTTGAGGTATTAGGAGAATACTTGATCCTTCAACAAGTAAACCTGGTGGCTGTTAATAATAAAGTGGCACTTCAAGCTGTTGGCGAGGTAAATCTACCTGAGCCATTTACCCAAAATGATAGAGCACTCAGCATTGAAATTGACCATCTTGGGTCTGTTTCCGTTGATATGCCTTCTATCGGAGTTGATGATATCCCAGTAGTAGAATTAGGAGATTTTGCCGAGCTGAAAATCACCGAGGTAGCCGTAGAGTTAGATCCGATTGTTCTTCAGAATACATGGTTCTTCGCTTCTGCTAATCTTGATATACCGGATAAGGAATCAAACACTATAAATACGATTGAGTTTGGTACTCCAAATGGAAACTATAACGATGCAGGAATATCCTATCAATATGGTGACGGGCAACTGAGATGGAAAATAACAAAGGCTCCTGACTTTGAATTTGATCAGACTTTCTTCAAGCTTAATGTCTCAAACATTAGCGCCAGTGGCGGAAACGGATTTGAAGTTTCCATGGATGCCGAAGCTTCACTACAATTTGATGAAGTCGGCGGTAGTGGCCGTGTAGAAGATATTTTGATCAATAAGGATGGGCTTACCTGGGGTCGTTTTGCAGGCGCAACATTCAGTTTTGTTGATGTTGTAACTATTGAGGTGGGTTCCTTTGAGTATTTCAGCAATGGTGGAACCATAAATATTGAAAAAGGAACCCAAAAAAGTGACGGTAAACCTACTACAGAAGTAGAAGAATTGTTTGTAGACGAATATTTAAAATTTGGCAATGCACTTGGTAATGCGCTCAAAGTATCCATCACCGAATCCGAAGGCTTTAATGTGTCCGGATCCATTAAAGAAATAGTATACTATCGAAAAAGTGATGAGCTCTATTTCACGGTTAAAGATGTAGATGTCAAGCTTCATGACTATGTCAAACTTTATGCTTCGCTGGAATATAAAAAGGACCCTACAGGCTTCTTGTTAAGAGTAGCGGGTGCGGCAAAAATCACTCCTCCGGGAGGAGATGAAATAGGTGTTGTGGCTGTCGGCAAACTGGCTACCATCAATAATAAGTTTAGTTTTGGGGTATTTGTAGCTGTTGAAGGTGTTCCAATACCGATCATTCCTGCTATTGTGGAGATTAACAAGATTGGAGGTGGATTCTTCTACAATGCCGAGCAGGCCGATCTGGAAATGGTACTTAATGCCTCAGGGTATCAACCTGCGAATCCAAACTTCAACAATGTAATCATGGGGGAATCTAAATTCGCTATCATTTTCTACGGTGGTGTAGGCATTATAGGTACTGCCGGCACCTACAATTTCAGCGGTACTATGCTAATGCTCATCAAACCAGGTACACTTGCTTTAGATGCTACTTTCGAAATGCTGTCCGCCCCCATTGAAGGTGGGGCCTATTTCACGATGCAGCTAAGTGACCAAAAATTTGAGCTTGAAGCCGGGGGTAAAGTAAAACTTAAAGACTTAGGTGTAGTGAAAGGTGCATTGGGGGTCAATTTCACAGCGATCAAACTGAAAGGGCAGGATAACGTAGAATGGGCATTCACGGGTGGTACGACAGTAGCGGGAGGAGAGCCTATTGAAATTGTGAATATTCTGGAAGCCAATGCCACAGTTATCGTTAGCCAAGATGGCTTTCTGTTAGACTGTAGTGTAGGAGCAGGTTTTGATGTTTGGATAGTTTCTGTAAAAGGAGGTTTAGAGGCTACGGTATGGTATCTGGCAAAGCAACAGCAATTTGGTGCATTCGCTAAGATCAATGTGGAAGTCAGTGTCTTAGGTGGTTTAGCAAAACTAGGTGGTGATGCACTGGGAGCCCTTATACTAGAAAGAGGTGACTTTCTAATATATGCTTCGCTAACCGGATACGTAGAAGTTGCCTTTGTATTTGAAGGTGATATGACGGCATGGCTCTCAATTCAAAAGAGCGGATTTGATGCCGGACTGGGAAAATCTGGATATGAGGATATAATTGCCCAAGCAAGAGAAAATGCTCAAAATCTTAATGATAAGGCAGAAGAGCTATTAACATCTATAGAAGAGGCTAAAAATGCGATTCTTCCTTTATCCACTGAGACATTGGCAAAATCCGGCCAGGCATTATATATGGCATCCAGCAGTGACAGAACAACTTGGGCTAACCAATTCATTCAAAATGAGAGAAAAATAAAAAACCCTCCTCATTCAGCTTTTGAGATGATAAAGAATGAGATCATAGATGGTGGTAGACCAAAAGATACGCAACGCCAGTCTTTTTTAACGGAAATGAAAACAGCTCTACGTGAGGCCAACCAAGCTATGGATGATATACTTCCAAAAATGCTTGATTTGGAAGCTTCGGCTATCGAATGGAAAGAGCAGTCAGTAAATAGTCTGGCAAACTTGCAAGACCCAGTAAATAAAATAATGTTTTGGCAAGGCGATATTGCGCCTTCATTTAGTGTAGATACAATTCAGGCACAAACCAATCTTAACGAATCAGCTACACTAAAAGAAAACATTAATTCGATCAATGAGGAAACCTTTATGGCAGCTATTGATACCACCTTAGCCAACATACACAGAATTGAGCTGATGCAAGATGGCAAAACTTATAGTTTAGCTACAAGTCCTTCTTTCAATAGCGTCAACATAAGGAAAACCGCCAATAAATTCACTGCAGCAAACCGCTCCATCAGAAAGTATTATGCCACACAGATCTCATACTTCTGGGCACTTCATAGATGGTCTAAAAACAAAATACCAAGTTTAAACCTGACTAACAGTAACGGTACAGGGCCGCTAGACCTGGCAAACCTGGATGTTTTAAGGAGAATTGGAATTACTTACCGGCCCAATAAATATCCTCTTCCTACTCAATACGGTAGTTATACAGATGAACTAGTGAGTAACGGAATCAGCATTCAAGGAGGCTACGTAAATGGGAGCTATACTACCAACTACAATAATCTAAGTAGCACTAATATGCAACGTTTTAGGCAAGGCATATTAGATAAGGAGAGGAACTTAGGTATATCTATTAGCAGTGTCATAGCACAAAGATTGTTTCTGGTACAAAAAATGAATCCTGATATCGATCTCTCTGCGGCCACCACAGCAAGGAATAGTCTGCAGACTAATATAAATCAGCTGTTTAGTGGTAATAAGTATTTATCGTTTATCAAAGCCATTAACGGTACTAGCAATGACATATTGCTAATGCAAACCCTGGGACTAGGAGCTATAAGGGATATGGCTAAGACAAAAGCCGACTCGCTCGTTATTGCAGCTGATAATGTATTAAATGATCTGGATAACAAATATGGCAAGTTCACCTCTTTACAAAATAATATCTATCAGATCAAGCACAATATGTTAGTAAACCTTCATGGCATGTATGATTTATACGCCTTATGGAAAAAAGATCGGGATGGCGAAGGGGCAGCGACTGATATAGAACAGCTGCAAATGAATATTGAAACTATATTGACATCTCCCAAAATCAATGAAATATCAATTATTACAAAAAAAGGGCGAAATGGGTTTGATAGAGAGGTTCTTGCTATCTGGAATGCCAGTCACCCTTACTCCGAAGGTATCGTAGAAAATAGCTATCAAATACAAAATAGAAGGTCGGATAACATTTACGCCAGAAACTTCAGGTCTACTGGTAAGGATAAGCTGGTTTATCATCATATGTATTCTGATGATGAAATAGGACAAAGTAAATATTTAACCCTTCGTGTTAGAGTAAGAGGACCTGGTGGAAATACAGTAAGCCGATACGCACAAAAAAATGTTGCTTTAGGGCCACTAGCTCCTGACCGTGTGACTACAGACTGGGATGCGCTGAAAACAGATACTTCTCCTCCTTCTCCTCCTCTTGTAAGTCCCAACTATAAGAAAAATCAGCCTTCCGGCTATTCAGAAAAAAAATATTGGTCCAATGACCCAAGTAAGATTGAGATCAACATTTTGGCAAATGACTATCAATCGGACATAGCGAAAGTAGAATATGCGATTGGAACAAGTAAAGGTGGAACCGATATAGTCGATTGGAAGGTTGGCCAAACAACAGGCGTATTAAGTGGAAATAACTCTTTTGGTAACATGGCAAAAAAGATGGTGGCCAGATATCTGAACCTGCAGCCAAATGTAGATTACTACATTAGTGCACGAGTTACCAATGGAGAAGGACTTGTGAGCCCTGTAAAAGAAAACAGTACTCCGTTGAGATTAGACTTAACAGGTCCAGGTAAGGTTACGGAATTAACACAGCTTTCAACCACAAGTACTCCTTTTCTATATTTATTTAATAACACGTCATATCAACCTAACGTAGTTACTGAGCGTCCAGCAATAGAACCACCAGTTCAGGTAACAGGAGCCATTCCTAAAATAGATGTCAATTGGCAAGAAGCAGAAGACGATTTATCAGGAGTAAGAGGTTACGAATACATCGTATCTAAGCATTCTGACCCTTTGGTTGCTTACGAAACAGATGAAGTGGAATGGAAATATAAGTCAAGTCCGAGAAGAATATATTTATCAGGCAATTCACTTTCTTTTGAAGATACTGTTTACATCCATATTTGGGCAGTCGACTATGCGGATAATAAAAGTAAAGAACCTTTAACATTAACCCGTCTACCCAAAGATAACACCGCACCTTCTACACCTATTACCACCGTAATGTCTAAAACTGATGGGCTCAGCTTATTTATTAAAAGACCCTCATTCGATCCTGAAAGTCGAGTAAAAGGCATTCAATACGCCGTTGGAAGCTGGCTTTATACTTCTAACATTAAAAGCTGGCCCCAGGGTAGCGCCCACGATAATCTATCTATGGATATTGGTTCCAAGTTCATCAGGTCTCTCTGGCAAGCGTATACGGTAGGTGAGTACTCGCGATGGGCAGGCTCATACGATGCACCCTATTTCGAAATCCCTGCCAGTAGCCTTCCAGAGGGCGAGAAGCTATATATTACATATCGAACGATAAATGGCCAAAACATGATAAGCGCTACTTCTGCTTCAGGGCCAGTAATTCTTGATTCATCGGCTCCAACCAGTCCATCGGTTACTTTAAGTTTTGTCAACGGTCAGCTAAAGATTGAAGCCAAGGGAATCAAGGATGATCAGTCAGGAATAAAAAGAATAGAATATACAGTTCAAAATAAAAACATCAATGTTTATTACGCGGCGTGGAGTTCATTTACCAGTATTTCAACTATTAGAACTGTCCCTTTTGACCATACCAGAAACGTTAGCTGGACCACAGATATGTCTTTGACTCGTGTGGGTTTGAGGCTGACCAATGGAAACGGCATGCAAAGTACGTATTGGTTTGATGGTCAGCAATACGGTCAAATCCTAATTCAACAGGACAACACCGGTAACTCTGGTGCATTCGGCTTTATTGAGGGCTTCAACTTCAACTGGAATAATTAATATGAAAGGTTTAAAATATTACTTTTTTGGATGCTTTATTTTGATCTTTTCTGCCGCTTTTTCGCAAAAAAAAGAAGGATTAAGAATTCATGCAGTAGAGGAAGGGATCTACATCTATCATAGTAAAGTTATTCTGAATGGCGGATTCAACATTTACCGGGACGGAGAAAAACTTAACAGTGAACCTATACTACCGATTACTTACCCCGAAGAACTGCAAGAGGTTTTAGGAGAAGAATATGATGAATTAGCAGGCTTTTTACAAGCTACCAGCCCTCAAAATCTTTATTTGAAGCTTATATCTAATCGGGTTTTGAATCAATTATCCTCTTTTCTTTATCCTAGTGTAGCCAAGGCACTCGGAAAACTTTACGTGGATTCAATACCCTTGGATGGTAGTAACAAAACATACAAAATAGAATTTACAGATGACCTGGGTCAACCTACAGGCGAATTTTATGAAGAATCTGTTTCTCTCAATACTACACCTTTAGCTGCTCCAACCGATCTGAAATTATCCAATAAAGGTTCGCAGGTTAGCATCAAGTGGATGTATCCTAAACCTGAAAAAGGAGAAGATGATAAAGTCATTCAGTTCTATGTATTTAAAAGGACACCCACCGGCGATATTAAGCTAAATGAAAATATCATTATACGAAATTCCGCTACTCAAAAACACAATTTTGAATTTAATGTCCAGGAAACCGGCGTATCTGAAACATATTACGTTGTGGCACTGGATATTACTCAAAAGGCTAGCCCTCCTAGTGAACTAGTTAATTATTTTATAAAAGATAATGTACCTCCACCACAAGTATCAGGAGTTAATGCTTTAGCAGGTGCAAATCGCATTACAATCAGTTGGAATACTAATACGGTTCCAGACTTGGCTGGATACTATGTCTATCGATCTAAAAGAATGCGCGAGGGTTATCAGAAAGTCATTGAAACACCTTTAGATTTACTTACTACATTCTTTATAGACAGTACCGCCAGAGAAGGTCAGGGTTATTCATACAAGGTATCTGCCGTGGACAAAAGTGGAAACGAAAGTCCATTGAGCTTAGCCTCTAAAGCAATAATAGAAGATAACACTTCACCAGATCCAATCACTAACCTTACCACCTCTTTTGAAAACAATAGGGTTATAATAAAATGGGAGCCTATCGATAATTCTCAGCATTATCGTAGCTATATAGTTTCCAGAAAACAATTGGGCGATGGAACAACCGCGTTTACACGTTTAAATAGCGAAGATCTTCGTGAAGCTTTATGGACGGATCTCGGTAAAACCAACAAAGGATTCCTGGAAGGTGCACGATATGAATACAGTGTTCAGGTGGTTGACAGCGCTCAAAATTTCAGTGAACCTACCTTTGCTAGACTTCAAATACCAGACTTAACTCCGCCACAGGCACCGGAAAGTCTTCAAGCCATTAATGAAAATGGAGCATGGGTAAATCTAAGATGGAACGGGAGTCAATCTGCGGATACCGAGCACTATAAGGTGTATCGTCAGTCCAATAAAGAGCCTATATTACTCACTAGATTATCCTCTGCTATCAGGAATTACCGAGACACCAGCGCGGTAAAAGGCAATAGCTATGTATACTTGGTCACCGCCATCGACTCGCTAAACAACGAGAGCGAACCCGTTTATTCCGATACACTTGCTGTAAAAGATTTTGATCCTCCACGCTCGGTCAGAAACGTGCGAGTCTCACTAGTAGATCAATTAATTAGCTGGGAGCCTGTAGTGGCTTTTGACCTGGCTGGATATCACATCTATGAGGCAGATATCCCAACGGGAGACTTTCAAAAGATTAATGGTGGAGTGGTGACTGAAACAAGTTTCCCTACCACTAGGATCCAATCAGGCAAATGGTATCGAATTAGGTCAGTTGACATTTCAGGGAATGAAAGTAAACCCAGTGAACCTAAACAAGCCAAGTAGATGAGATTTTTGAATCACATATACCTGCTTTTAGCGATTTTAACTGTTTTCGAGAGTCAAGCACAGGTAGATGGAAAATATTACCTGGACCAAGGATTAAAATATTACAACACTAAGAATTATCCGGTGGCTATAGATCAATTCAGAAGATCGCTTTCGGCAGATTCTAATCAAAATGAAGCTTACCACTTACTAGCTTCAAGCTACATGCAAGTGAGAAAGTGGTCAGAGGCTAGGGAAATAATACAAACCGGGTTGTCCCACTATAATGATGACTTGGGTTTGTACTGGTTACTTGGCGAGTCTGAATTGCAAGAAGGCCACTTTAAAGAGGCATTAAAAAGCTATCACCGTATCCAGAAAACCACTGGCGAAACCGGCCCAGCTAAAAAAGCCGACTTGGAAAAACGCTTGGGTCAATGTTATACCCAATTGGGCACTCGAGCATTAGAAGGTAAAGAGAAAAAAGAAGCACTACAGCATTTTAAGGAAGCGAATCGGTATCTAAAAAGTAAAGCTTTTAGCCATTTAAACCTTGCGTTGGCTTATGGCCAAGTTGGTGAATGGAGAGAAAGCCTAAATACAGCAAAAAAAGGCCTGGTGCTATTTCCAAAGCACTTAGAACTCACCAAAGCCAAGGCTACAGCACTTTACCAATTAAAAAATTATGAAGACTTACCTGCTACATTTAAAGTACTATATGAGCTGCAACCAGGTGATCTAAATGTAGCCATAACCTATGGTGAATTGCTGATGTCCAGCCAGCAATATGTTAAAGCGGCTGAACACTACGATGAGCTTCTAAAGAAGCATCCTAAAGAAAAAGGTATATATGAATCCCTGATCAACATACATGAATCCAAACTGTATTATGACGGTAAGGTTCAAGTATTGAACAGAATGCTCGATCACTTTGACAAGGTAGAGGTGTATGAGCGTATTGCAAAAACGTATGAAAGTCTTGAAAACTGGTCCATTACAAGAGCTTACTATGATACACTAACCGGAATAACCCCAAGAAGCATATCATATCCACTTAAACGCGCTATCACGTATGTGGAGGAAGGCAGCCTCCCGCTAGCCCTCCAGGCGTTAAAGAAAGTTGATCAGAACTTCCCAAACGAGCCAACTGTGATAGAAGAACTTGGCCGTGTACAGGAGCAAGCAGGTTTATGGAGCGAGGCCTTAGTGTCCTATCAGAGGCTTTTATCATTGAATACTAGTCCAAAAGTCTTTACCCGCCTAGGAACCGTTAATCATAATCTCGGTAGTGACAGCAGCGCCATCCACTTTTACAGGAAAGCTCTGGGTTTAGAAAATAACATCGAAGCTACGCTAGGGCTTTCTAAGTTAATTAGGGCTACTCAGGCTGACAGTTCAATTAGCCTAGCCTACAGTGCATTTCAATTGTCTTTCGATCAACTGGAAAAATTTGAGGACCAATTAAACAATAGGTTGAATGGTAACAATGGCTTGAACACTCTGATTTCCAATAAAGAGCTATTGGAAGATATAAAGGGAGCCGAAACATTGGCTACTGAAAGCTTTTATCATTTGTCCTCCTATCCGGCCGATCATGTTGATCCACTAATACTTAACCTCACCCATTCGTTCTCTAATTCCGGTCGTATTCATTACCTCGTTGGGGAATATCAGTTTAAACACAGCAGAAAAGAAGAGTCATTAAACCTTCTAACACGCTCAGTGGAGCTAGATCCGCATAGTGAGCTGGCTCATAATCTTTTAGGTGAGTTGTATGTGGGTAAAGACGAACAAAAAAAAGCCATCCTTTCTTTTGAACGATCCCTTGCTTTGAATAATGAACAGCCTACTTTGTATGGTCAACTTATTGACCTTTATCAAGATACGGGCAAACTCGATTTACTGTGTCAAAAGTGGTTGATCCGCTACGAAGCATCACAAAAAAAAGACATAATCAAACCTCATCTCATCGAAGCCCTGCACAAAGCTGGACGCTATGAGGAAGCTAAACAAATCATTCAAGGAAGCTGATATGAAACGATCATTTATACTTTTTTTTATAACCTTCATCTTGGCAGGCACTTCAATTCAAGCGCAAAACCTTGAGAACATAGATCAGTTCACCCGTCAAAAGTTATTTGACATCCGAGGTTCATTTTCCATTTCTACCAACTACTACTTCTCTTCACGGGATTTCAACCAGCAAAACCCTTTTCGTTACGTACTGAGCGGCAACCCTATATTATCCATTTACGGTTTTGATCTACCTTTAAGCTTTACGTTTGCCAATGCGAATTTTAGCGCCACCGGCCCTACTAACTTTCAGCGCATGGGATTGAGCCCTTATTATAAATGGATAAAGCTGCACGCAGGATACAGAAATCTCTCTTTTTCACCCTATACGTTGAACAATCACGTTTTTCTGGGTGGCGGTGTGGAATTAACGCCTGGGAAATGGCGGATAAGTGCCATGTATGGGAGGTTTAATGAAGCTATCGAAGAAGATAGCACTCGCCAGACTTTACCACCTTCCTATCGCAGAACGGGCTATGCGATCAAAGTGGGCTATGGCACAAATGAGTCTTTTGTAGAGATGAGTGTATTAAAGGCAAAAGACGATGCCCGATCCATCGCTGAACCGGTAAACGCAGATATCAGCCCGAGCGAAAATCTTGCGATTGGACTTTCTACACGTCAAACCTTTTTCAAAAAATTAGTCTGGGAATTTCATGCCGGAGCAAGTGCTTATACTGAGGATATCTCGGCTGGCGAAATTGAATCTGAAGAAGTAGATATTCCGGACTTTTTTACCAATTTATTTGAGCCTAGAGTATCATCAAGGGTCAATTTTGCTGGCCATACCAGTTTAACATACAGAGCAAGGAAGTATTCGATAAAAGCTGAATACATGCGCGTAGACCCGGAGTACGAAACCATGGGTAGTTACTTTTTCAACAATGACCTGGAACGATATACACTCACTCCAAGTTTCTCCTTACTTCAAGGTAAAATTAATGTAAACGCGAGTCTTGGTCTACAGCGTGATAACTTACTGAATAACAAAGCAGCAACCACTAATAGGACCATTGGTTCAGCTAACCTACAAATAGCGCCCACACCACAGCTTTCCATAAATGCGCAATATTCAAATTACGCAACACAGCAAGAATCTGGCTTGGTAAACCTGAATGATACCATTAGAATATTCCAGGTAAACCACAATATCAATGTTACACCTGCTTATATCATCTCTAACGATCAGCTCTACCATAGTTTTGTTTTAGCACTTGGAAGTCAAATTCTGGTAGACCGTAACATTTTCACTAGTGAATTCAGCGAGTCCACTACGAATAACGCAAACTTTAACTATCGTTTTAAAAACAGTCGTGTGCAGTATGGACTCTCGGCCGGATTAAATTATTTGACCCTTGAATCCGCACAATCAGATATAACGCGCTATGGGCTGTCATTGGGAGCCGAAAAAGCGTTGTTCGATAAAAAAATGACAATTCAATTGAACGGTATGTATAACCTTTCACAGCTGAATGGCTCTTCGGACGGATCTGTGATCAATGGTAATTTGGATGTTCGCTACACCCCCCACCCTGCTCATAACTTCTCCATCCGCTCCCAGGCTATACTTAATCGTACTACGGTAGGATTTGACGATTATATTGTAAGTGCGAACTATAGCTTTATGCTGCTGTAGTACGAAGACCTCCGAAGTTTCTAAAACTTCGGAAGTCTTTCACTCCTCTTCCAGGTCTGTATCCTCAAATACCCTACTGTTTTTAAAGTGAAATTTTTTTATCCTGATGTTTACAACTCAATTTTTTATGGTATTGAGCCTAACTAACACCAAAAACCATGAGAGAGAAAATGTTACCATTGCGAATAGCATTAACTACCATTTTTACAATAGTAAGCTTTACGCTAAGTCTCAGTCAAACGGTAAGAATCGCAGATAATAATTTCAATGCCCCTACTGGGCCGAATATTTTTCCAACGCTACAAGCAGCAGTGAATGCTGCTGACCCTGGTGATATAATCTATGTACAACCGAGCCCCACACGCTATGGAAGTTTAACATCTAACAAAAGACTAATCATAAAAGGAATCGGTTTCAATTTGGATAAAGATATACCACACCAGTCCACCATTACCAATATTACCTTAACGAATAATACCGATAACACTAGTAACGCTTCAGGAACAGAAATAGAGGGACTTACAGTTAGTAATATTTTCTTAGCTCCTCGTATTTCTTCAGCTTATGCATTAGATGACATAGTAATAAAAAATTGCCGGACTTCTGTAGTTGCTGCCCGCGTAGATATAGATAACTTATTAATTGTTGATACATGGCCTAACATCATCGAATTTTTCAGGCGTGTTACTAACTCGGAAATAAGAAATAATTTGATCGCATCCCGTATTACAATGG
>JBCCSU010000108.1:0-15180 GCA_039199635.1 Bacteroidota bacterium
TGATAATTATTCTGTAACAACCACTCATATGCCAATAATCTAAAAAAAGGACATCCTACAATGATTATTAGAGTCACATATTTAAGTTGATTATTGCTAAACAAAAAAATTATTAATGGCCATATTAAATAAAACTGCTCTTCAACCGCCAAGGACCAAAAATGTACGAACGCAATATCAAATTCTCTTGGACGAAAAAGAGGTACGTAATTGAATGTATACGTCAGCATCCAAGGAAGATTTTCGGCATAGCTGTCAGGGAGATTGGCAATTAGGTACACTATACCTATAAACATTATGTAGGCATAGTAAAGTGGAAAAATTCTTAAAGACCGACGCCAATAAAATCTCTTTAAATAGAATCCAAGAGGATATTTCTTGTCATTAAGCAAGATTGACGTAATAAGGAAACCTGATAGGACAAAGAATAACTGTACGCCAACCCACCCAACTTCTAACAGGTAATAATAGTGAAATATAATTACCAGTAAGATGGCCAAAGCCCTTACACCATCAAGACTTTTTATGTACTTCATGACTACAAATAATCGTCAATGAAAGGTAATGAGATTCTTGACAATCAGCGCCGAAGTTCGATTAATTTTTAATTATCCTGTAGTTAAAATGAGCACCTTTCACGGTAAGATTTAAAATGTAGATGCCTTGCTTGAGGTTGGTGACAAGCTCTGATAAATCCAATAGACTATTAATTTCAGAAAGCTCCTGAGTAAAGGTATTGACGATTACACCCTGAGTTGTTATTATTTGTGCAGTAAGGGTCTCCAGAGGAGCATCCTGAACAGATAAATAAAGTTCATCAGTAACCGGGTTTGGATATTGAGTTAGGGCAATATTCGATTGTCCATACCTAACTTCAAAACTACCTGCGCCTACATTACTAGATGTTCTACCTCCGGATGGTTGATTTGGTCCTGTAGATTTTGGATATGCTCCAAGCACAAAGGCATTAAAAATAGCCCAGATAGAGTTGGGTGATTCCTGTACAGTAAAGAGCAGTTCACCATTAACGTCTGGACTCAGTCCAAATATTGTAGATGTTTCTGAAATATTATCAGTCTGACGATTTGTAACCGACTTGCCATTAGCGCTGAAAATAGTTGATATATCAAATTCTGTTACTATTGATCCAAAAAATGTGATGTTGTAATCCAAACTTAAATCCAATCCTTTTAATAAGAACTCACCTTTCGCATCTGCTCTATTGTTATAGTAGAAGCTTTGTGTAACCAAGTCTGGATATACTCCCAGATCAGCACCGGTATTTACCCCCCAATCATTACTACCGGTCATACCGGTTAGCACATTCAATTCCAATCCGAGGGGTTGGCCTTCATCATTTTTAAATCCAAAAAAATCGTCACCTGAAAGAGCCGTTGTGCTAATATTGTTCCATGGCTCGGCTGCATCGTATGATGAGCTGCCGTTAATATTTACATACACGTAGTAATCGATAGTTGCACCTTCCACTATATTAGTATATTCCGAATGGGTATTGTCTCCGTAGACTGCTCCGACCTTGTAATGATATATCGTTCCGGTATTGAGACCGGTATCTACGAAATTAGCGGAATCAGCATCAGTATTGCCTACCAGGTTATACGTACCATCGGCACCATTATCTGATCTGTATATCTCAAATCCTGTTTCATCAAATGAGTTATCCGTCCAAACCAATTCGATCGCGCTCTTAGATACGCTATTGGCTACCAGATCTGACGGGTTGAAAATGGAAGGATCCCCTTCATAAACATTAATCACAAGCGCGTTGATATAACCCACTAAAGCCCCGGTTCCCTTACTTATTGTGATATGTACCTCACCGGCAGAATTAGCGGTAACATTAGAAATTTCTCCCATTGCTTCAGTATTTGCCTGAACATCAACACTTACTGATTTATTTCCAATAGTATAAATCGTTTCACCATTATCTGTAATTCCTGAACCCGAAAACAGACTACTACCTACAAAGCCAAAAGTATATTTGTTGTTATAATCAAGACCGGATACTTTGAGTGTCACTTCGTCTGGAGATCCATAAATTCCAAAGTAATAGTATTCCTTCAAAACATTGTCAGGCACTATGCCTGAATTATCCCCTGTGATCGCCCCTTCATCGTATGCACCGCCAAATGCTGTCTCTAAAGACACTGAAACCCCTGAATTGGTACTAAGGGTTGTCAATAAATTTTCAAATACATCACCTTGATTTGGGTTTTTAGCTGTATTATTCCAACCTGTTTCATTATGATCTTTACTGAAGTTAAGTTTAACAGTGTATAGTAATTGCTCGGTAACTTGCAGGTCTACAATTCGGTTAGCTACACCGTTGTTATTATCTTCAGCTGTGATAGTGAATTGATATTCACCTATGTCCTCAACCGTTGGATTCAGAGATATAACACCGCCCGATGGGCTAGGACTAAAGTCAGCGAATGAAGGTAAGCCTGATACCGATGTAGTAAATATATTAGTTGGGGCATCAGATACTGATACTATTAAATCCGATGTCTGATTTACAAACAAAGATGTGCTTCCCTGAATACTGATTGTAGGAGGTGTATTAGGAACGAAAATACTTGCCTCGTTAGAGTAGGTAGATTCGCCATTTGCATTGTATGCCGTGATTATATAGTAGTAATTCACCTCTTCTGAAACAGATTGATCTATAAATGATTCTGTGTTAGCCTCTATAATTGAAGTGTTGATTGCCGTATATGGACCTTCTGATTGCTCCGATCTGTAAATATTGAAGCCTAATTCATTGTAAGGAGCATCAACCCAAGACAATATGACACCTGCCTCATCAAGTTCGGCCATGAGATTCCTCGGTGCAACAGGGATTTCGTCAGCTCCATATTTTGGTGCTATGGTCATACCATTCAGATAACCCACGGGCGTTCCGGAAGCTTTTTGCATGGTGATGATAACCTCACCGCTCGTATCGCTGATAATGTCGTTAATGTTTGCAGATTGGGAAGTGTTATCCTGAACACTGACGGAAGCTGATTGACTGTCAATGTTGAATTGAGTGCTTCCATTATCCGGGACCCCTGTCCATGAACTACTACCTACAAAAGAAAAATCATATTTGGTTTCAGGATCAAGTCCACTAATTTTCAAGTCAACAGTCTCTGGCGCTCCAAAAATACCAAAGTAGTAATAATCTTTTAATACAGCATCAGGTAAGATTCCTGAGTTATCGTTTGTTTGAGCACCTTTATTAAAAGAGTTCCAAGATTGTGTTAATAACTCAAAGGAAATACCTGTAGATTCTCCCAAATTATTATTCAGGGCCTGAGAACCCAGTCCTGCTATATTATTCCATGAAGCATCACCTACAGATCCCTGATGTAGATTCACTTTAACCAATGCATTCGGATCTTTATCCTCCACTACTATATCAAAAGTCTGATCCGCAACAGCGCCGCTAAAATCTTCAACATAAACACGAATATTGCTGTAGACTCCCTGATCTGAATAACCTGGAATTATTTCAAGAATTGCTGTGCCACTTATAGAGGGAACGAGCGTAACAAAACCGGGGAGACCTTCGGTATTCCATTGCAAATCTTCCTCACCATCCTCATCAACTGCGGTTAGTGTGATTTGTATTTGCTCACCTTCATTTATAGATACGTTGGATGCGCCAGTTAGTGTTGGAACAAAATTATTATTGACTTCTAAAGTAACCGTATCTGAATTTAATCCTCCAAAAGCATCTGATACTTGAATAACAATGTCGGTGTAAATTCCCTGGTCTTGTTCGGCAGGTGCAAAACTTATTAAACTACTACCATCCAAATAGTCGGTTATAGTCGCAAAAGATGGAAGATTTTGGGTAGTGAAAACAATGCTGTCATTGTCGATATCTTCAGCGTACAACTGCAATTCAAAAGTTGAACTATGTCGTATTGTAAAATCGTCAATATCCTCCATTTCTGGGCTATTATTTAGCGTCTTAACAAGAATGGTATCCGACAAAGTAATGCCGCCGACATTTGATGCACCCAGGAGATAATAATAATCTGTATGCGGAGCAAGGTTAGCATCAGTTACCGCATTGTTATTGTTTTGAATGAGAAGTTCAAGAAAATTATTATTGTCTAGAGACCTGTAAAGAATGTATTCATCTGTTCCTGTAGCATTATCCCACGTTAATTGTACATCTGAAGTTGAAATAGCAGTAGCGCTAAAGTTTTGAATCTCAGATGGAGTATCAGGCAGTTCTAATGTCGTACTTGAGTTCGTATTAGATTTAGTTCGTTCGAAATAAGTGCCCTGTATGGTAAACTCCCCATTGTTATTACCTCCGTTCCATCTATTTGCAAAAAATTCTAAGTCATTATTTGAGTTAAATCCTTTTGCTATACCCAAGGTGTCTCCTTCATTATTTTCTAGTGAAATAATTTGGTCATTGGTGAAGTCTACCTCTGCAAGTAAAAGGTCTGTGACAACCGGAGAGAAAGGGTAGTAGCCACCATTATTATCGTAAACCCACTCATCATTAACATATTTTACTGCAATAAGATGATCGCTATTACTACCATTTGGTGCATTAGCTGAGAACCTGGAGAAAACGTCACTAGACGTGTACATTATGAAACCCGTGCCAATGGCATTATCCTGTGCTCCTATACCTGAGTTTATATCTCCTAAATTACTAAAACGAGAACCCACTTCCTCAGATGGGCCAAGATCAGATAAGGCAATAACCAAATACTGATAGGTAGTAGATGCTTCTAGCGCAACATCTGTAAAAGACTCTCCATTTGCTGCTGTTACTCCTACAGGTAGGTAGACCTGAGATCCAGGATCATTCCTAAAAATCTGATATCCAGACTCTGTTGTATTGTTATCAGTCCAATCTATTTGAATCTGATCGTAGGACAAAGCAGAGGTACTAATCACTTCAGGAGACAAGACCTCAACAGTTGGTATCTCAAAATCGGAGGCAAAGGCTGAGCTTGGTATGCGTTGTCTAGAACCAATGCCGTGAGCTGTGTTCTTCCAATATACCTCAAGACCTTGCCCACCACCTTTTTCGAAAAAAGTAACAGTAATAAGATACTTGCCTGCATTTGGGAAATTGTAAGTACCTTCTCTGTAGCGCATACCATGCAATCCATCATTATCGACTACAAGGTTAGATTCGTCATATCCACCAATGTATAATTTACTACCGTCATCAGAGCGTGTTTCAAATGTGTAATTGCCTGCTACCGGAATGTTGATATATCCTTCAAAATAGAACGAAAAATTATCATTTTGTAATCTAGGCTCCATATCGAAATTATCCGCCAATCCTGAGAGAACCGGTGCCAGACTATTGAAATCCGGTAAGGAATTCCAACTGCCTTCATAATACTTATAAAAAAGACCCGAATTCGCAGCTGCGCCCACGGCCAGGTTGCTAAATGATGACTCATTTCCTGCAAAATCTCTGGCCTTTACCTGAATACTATAAATTTGATTTTCGTTAAGCCCAAAAAGTGTGGCTTCTGTATCATCTACTACAGTAGATTTTATACCACTTTTAAAAACATCATATTTAAAAACCCCAACATCATCTGTAGCTGGGTCCCACGTTACAGTGATCGAACTACTGGTTGTTTTGAGTACTTTGAGGTTTAATGGCGCCGTTGGAGGTACATTATCCACGGCGGTTATAGCAGTTTTTGTGTTAGATACCGATCCTGCTCCGACAGAGTTTACCGGCCTTAACTTATATAAATATTGTTGGTCAGCCATTAAACCATCATCAATAAAACTGGATGAACCGGCATTTAGAATCTGAATCAATTCAAATCCGTTTTCATCTGTAGTACTTCTGTAAATCTCTATTTGGTCAACCTGATCTCCAGTAGGTGTTAAAGACCAATTCAACTGTGTTTCAGTTTTTGAAATACCATTTGCAGTAAATACATCTATATTTTTAATTGTACTTACCACTTCTGCATCAAGGACTTGAAACGCATTACCAAAATCACTGGCACAACCAAAGTTTTCGGTAACCTTGGCTAAGTAATTACCTGGTTGAGTTACTCGGAAGACGCGGTCATTACTTAAAACCGTGGGTGAACCTTCCATTTGCCATTCATATGTCAGATAGCCTTCCGGCAGCTCTAAATCCACAAAGTCTTTACCAGCAGCGTCTGGTATAACTACACTTGAAAAACCTGACACCTGAATATCAGGTGTGATGGTAGTACCTTTTTCCTGTAATTCTATTGACCTCACTGACCATTGACTCCATTCGCCATTTCTTCTGAACCGTGCATCGTAAACACCGTACTCCGTAATTACCAGCTCATTTGAAGTAGCCCCGGGAATTACATTGCCATCTTTTCTCCACTGATATGCTTCAAACCCCGCAGTGAGTCCAAGCTTTCCATATATTGGATCTCCTGGACATATTTCATCTTTAGTTATAAACTCATATACTTCCCTTGAGGAGCTAATAGAAACAAGGCCCAATTCCCCGTTCATAAATACAGGTACGGTCTTGTTAGCCCTTTCAAGAAAAGGCCAAAAATCACTTTCTCCATAATGTGAATTCCAGACACCGTGTCCCGCATTAACATAAATAGTGTATCTTATATTACCACCAACATTTACTATTTCATCAACCAAGGCCCTGGATGTAAACGGAGTAGGGGCGCGGTCTCTACCACCTTGAGAGAGCCATATCGGAATGTGCTTAAATGCGGGTATTTTAGAATAGTAATTCGGTGATGCTGCAGACATTGGCAACGCTGCGGCAATGGTTTTGGGATAATCACTGATGAAATTCCACACAGCTTGACCTCCTGCCGAGAGGCCATGAATAAGTACTCTATCCGGATCGATCGCTAGCTCTGCAGGCATGTGTTCCGTAACTAGCTCATTAACAGCTGAAAAATAAGCGTCGCCCCAATATCCGGTTGTACTTTGTGGAAAAAGTAGAAAACCATTGAATCTACCTGCCTTAATATCATCCTCATGATCTCTTGCCGCATGCTTCAGGTTCAATTCATTATCATAAATTACTCCTTTTTCACCTCTACCGGTAAACATGATTATAAGGGGATATTTTGTATTACCCGAAACATCATAATTTTGAGGGTAGCGAAGCCTAAAAGCCATACCATTATAAAAGTAAGACTTAAAGTCATCTGTATTCCAGTTCAAACGTTTGGTACGAACCCATTTTGCGGGTAGACCAGATGGTGGAGCCACTGGTGGATTTTCAGAATCATATTCGATTATAGGGTCGTTATGATCGAAAACTTGACCTTGTGCAGTAAATGAAAGTATAACTGCACAAGAAAGAGCGAAAAAAAGTCTCATAAATTTAGCCAACTGATGTAAGAAATTTAACCTCAATCTTATCTCTTAACTATTTTCTGATGGATCATATCAGTATCTGATGTAAGAAATATACTATATATACCAGATTTTAGATTTTGTAACTCCCTTATTTCGATTTTTTTTCTATCACTATCAACATGGAAATTATTTTCGAAAACCTGTGAACCTAAAATGTCTATAACGGTTACTTTAACCTCGCGATCTTTGAGGCCAACAATATCCAATATCATATTATCTCTAACAGGATTCGGCCATATAGAAGCGGAAAAAGAGATATTTCCAAATGTAACTTGTTTGTTGCTATCAATACCTGCATCAAAACCTTTTCTTGCAAAGCCATTCGTGGTATTTCCCGTGCTTGGATACGCTTCTAACACAAAAGCATTAAAAATCGCCCATGTAGATCCCGGGGCTTCTTGCACACTAAAAACGATACTTCCATCATCATCCGGGGCTATGCCGTTGATTCCAACTACTTCGGTAGTATTGTTGGTTTGATTATTAGAAACTGTTTCTCCATTTACGGTGAAATTCGTAACAATGTCAAAGCTTGTAACAATAGAGCCGAAAAACTTTAAGTTATATCCAAAACTTAGGTCAAGTGACAATAATTTGAATATTGCAGCGGGCTGAAGTTTATTGGTCCAATAAAAACTCTGCATAACGTTATCTGGAAATATACCTGAATTATCACCCGTATTAACACCCCAATCATTACTGCCTTCCATACTGTTGACAATCTCAAGTGAAACACCTGTCTCCAGACCATTATTATTTTTGAATCCACTGATAATATCGCCATTGGCCAAGTCAAATGCGAGGTTATTCCAAGGGGCAGCTTCGTTGTAATCGGCGACACCATTGATGTTTACATAAATGTAGAATTCAATAGTTGCACCTTCAGCCGTATTCGTAAACTCAGAGAATTCAGCCCCAGTTACACTTCTCACCTTGTAGTGGTAAATTGTACCTTGACTTAAGTTAGTGTCTAGGTAATTGTCAGAATCTGCTCCTAATAAAGCTATCAATTCAAAGGTTCCGTCAGGGCCATTAGACGAACGGTAGATTTCATAGCCATTTTCATCAAAGGAATTATCATTCCAAGTAAGCTCTATGCTGTTTTTCGAATGAGCATTCGCCTCTAACTCTGTAGGGAAATAGAGAGTTTCTTCTCCGGCATACGCCTCTATTATGAGAGCATTAATATATCCTACTAATGCTCCTGAACCTTTTTCCATATCAATTTCAATCTCACCTTGCGCGTTGGCGGTAACATTTTCTATAAGAGCAAAATTTTGAGTGTTATCCTGTACATACAGACTTGCAGACTTATTACCTATCTTATATACTGTTGAACCATTGTCAGAGATACTTGCATTGCTAAATGTGCTACTACCAACAAACTTGAAATTGTATTTATTATTGAAGTCAAGACCACTAATTTTAAGCTTTACCTGACTTGGAATGCCATACCTTCCAAAATAATAATACTCAGCCAATGCAGCATCCGGAATGACGCCGGAATCGTCGCCAGTTACAGCACCTTGATCAAACAAGCCAAAACTTGTCATAAGTGTAACATCCACATCGGTAGGTTGTCCATTTTGATCAATCAAATTACTATATACGTCTCCACTTACCGGGTTCTTAGCGGTATTGTTCCAAGGAGATGGAGCGTTGCTGACTTTACTGAAATTCACGGACACGGCATAAATCAGGTCTTCACTAACAGTAATAGTCACGTCCTTTGTCGTAGATGAATTAAGACCGTCGATTGCTTGGATCTGAAATGTGTAGTTACCAATGTCGTCGGTTGTTGGTGAAAAGACGACTTGACTTGATTCTGAAGTATGACTTGCAAAAGATGGTAAACCAATAACATCATAAGTGAACTCATTAAGAGGCAGATCTGTGATGCTAAATTGAATAGTATCGATCTGATTTGTAAATAGCTCTACCGATTCGGAAACTACGATAGATGGGGGTGTATTTGGAACCGTCAACTCCAATGTATTTGAAAACGGAGATTCTCCATTCACATTAGTAGCCGATACTTTATAAAAGTAAGTTAGGCCTTCAACGGTAGTACCATCTTCAAAACTTTCTGACGAAGCAGGTAATGGGGAATCATTTAATTTAATGAAGTTGTCATCAGAGGTAGCGGATCTGTAAACATTAAAACCAGTCTCATTAAACGGAGCATCGATCCAGGAGAGCTGAACAGTTGCTCCATCAATAATACCTGTTAAGGTTCGTGGTGCGTCCGGTACTTGGGTTGAACCCAGTACCGAACTTAACGTAAAACCGTTTAAATAACCTACCTGTGTACCTGCGGCCTTTGACATTGTAACTGATATTTTGCCATCGGCAGTAGGTGTTATTTCATTAAAATCAGCGGTATTTTCAGTATTGTTTTGTGTGTAAACACCAACTACCTGCCCGTTGATTTCGAAATTGGTAGTGCCATTATCTGATACTCCAGACCATACGCTGCTTGACATGAATGATAAATTGTAAGTTCTTTCAGTATCCAGTCCGCTTAGCTCCATTTCCACTGTTTCAGGGGCTCCAAAAATTCCGAAATAGTAATAATCTTTAAGTACGCTGTTCGGGAAAACGTCAGAAGTTGACGATGCTCCTTGATTAAATGAATTCCAAGCACCTGTTAAAAAGTCAAAACTGATACCGCTGGAAGAACCTACAATATCATCCAAGCCAATAAGATCTGCGGTTGAAACATTATTCCAACCAGCAGGACCATCTGACGCATACTTCATATTGACCTGAACAAAAAGGTTAGGGTCGATGTCGTTCACTGTAATAAAGAATTCACGAGTAACCACACCACCATCTTGGTCAGTTACTGTTATTGAAGATTCATATAGGCCATGATCCGCAAAACCAGGTGTGACCGATAGGGTAGCGGTACCATCGGGATTCGTAGTAACATTGGCGAAAGTTGGCAGGTCGAAGCTCCATATTATATTTGCCGTACCCTCAACATCATTTGCAACAATGGCTACCTGAATAGATTGATTTTCATCCGTTATAATATCATTTATAGAACTAAGAGTTGGGACGCTATTGTTATTGACTGTAAGTGCAAAACTTTGGGTATTAATACCTCCAAAACCGTCGGATACAGTTACACCGATACTATCATAAATACCAAGGTCATCGACTGTGGGAGTAAATGATATTAATGCACTGCCATCTCCATAGTCTACAAAAGAAGCAAACGCTGGAATATTATCAGTACTTATTGTTAATGGATCGCTGTTTTCGTCAAAAGCCTGGATTTGGACTTCATAAACCGTCCCAAATTGCATGGTGACATCATTAATTGTATTTACTTCAGGAACTGTATTTAAGGTTTGTACCTCTATTGTAGAGGACTCGGATGAACCTCCGTCGTTGATAGCGAGTACTTTGTAGTAATACAAGATGTTTGTAGTAAGTGTACCGTCAACAAAGCTGATCCTGGGATCATTGTAATCTGAAATAACCTGATATAATTGGAAATTATCCGCAGTATTAACAGATCTCCAAACTTCAAAAAAGTCTTCATTATTACTGTTGTCATCAAACGAGATCGTTGCTTCGGTGAAAGTTACATTATCCAGTAGCAGATTGCCCGGAGCTGAAGGAGGGTCAGGTAGGCTAAATGTAGTGGCAATGTGCGAAGGTGTTGCAGATGCAATCAAACCTTCAACCTCCAATTGAGTCAAAGCCTCATCAAAAATATAGAAGTCATCTACCAAGCCGGTAAACCTGTTAGATACCTGGTTAAAGGCATTAGAACCATTTGTGCCACCGAGCCCACCAGCATTTCCATGAGAATTAACCGCACTGTAGGAAACATCATTCCTTTGGGCAACCTGTTGACCATCCAAAAATAGCGTAAGTTCTCCGCTGTCAAATACTCCTGTTACATGATGCCAAGTATCTCTCATAAATGCCGAACTAACAGTAAATGAGACATGTCCGTTTCTAGTACCAAATTCGATTTCATCTGAAGCTAACAAACGGATACCAATTCCGTTAGTAGCACCGCCCTCGTCAAAAATATCCTGAGTGTTAGCAGAAGAAATGCTCTTAAACCAAAATGCTATGGAGCGTTTTGCAAATGAATCGTGTACGTATTGATTTCCTTGGTCTAAGTTCACTAAACTGCTACCATCAAATGATATGGATTGGCTTCCCTCTACAAAGTCATTTGCGAAGTTTAAGTGTCCTACGACCGTATCGTTGGTACCATTGCCTGAAACATCGTCTATGTTTCCTTCAAACTTTAAATTAGCAAGTGAAGCAATATTTTCCGTCGAAAGGAAATCAGATTGTGAATACTCTGAAACGGCAATAACTTGATAGGCGTAAGTAGTTTCCGCAGCTAGGTTCTCATCTAGATAACTTACGCTATTGGGAGGCAGGCTTGAAATTGGCAGATAAGTTCCTCCATTTATTGATCGATAGACCTGGAAGGACTCCTCGTTGTCAGATAGATCGTTCCAGGTAACTAATATTTGCTTATGCGATTGAGCGGATGCAACAATATTTTCAGGTGCAATCGGCTTATCATCAGGTAGTATTGTGACTTCCTCGGGATTCATTAAAGAATTAATATCTAAAGTAGTTATTGCCTTATCAAACACGTGTAGATCATCAATA
Organism: Bacteroidota bacterium; assembly: GCA_039199635.1. GTDB lineage: Bacteria > Bacteroidota > Bacteroidia > Cytophagales > Cyclobacteriaceae > Fulvivirga. Next base: position 12,037 of record JBCCSU010000108.1, read on the forward strand.
TTTCCATTAAAATTAGCGCTGTTCAAATCAAAAGCATTACTTCCGTTAGTGCCTCCTAAACCTGAAGCATCAGTATGACCAGAAACCTCAGTATATCCAACATTTAAATTTTCCGCTACCAAGGCACCATTCAAATAAAGGGATAGCTTACCCTCATCAAATGTTCCGGTTACGTGCGTCCATAAATTAATGGTTATTGGAGATGAGATAATCCTGATTCTATTATCATCCTGAACTCCAAGCTCAATTGTTGAGCTGTTTAGTCTTATTCCAAACCCATTGGTGGCTCCTCCTTCGTCAAAGATATCTTGTATGCCAGTCGAACTTTTAGGATATATCCAAAAAGCAACTGATCGCTGTGAAAATTCATCATGGATATAATTGTTACCTGTATCAAAGTCTATGTAGTCACCATCACCGTCGAAAGTGATACTATGCGTTCCTTCTTGAACGTTAGCATTATCGTAAGATGTGTTCCCATTTAAGGCGGAATTAATTTCACTAAGGCCGATATCAATTAGGTTATTATTGAATTTGTAGTTAGTGAGCCCAATGCTGCTAATTGGAGTTACTGTTACAATCCTGTTACTTATAGGCGAAATATTTCCGGTAACATCACGCGCCTGAACGGTAAATTTATAAATAGCATTAGGTTGCAAATTATAAAGAATAGCCGCACTGGTATCTACGGTCAACGCCTTAACACCGTTCTTGAAAATATCATACCTGTAAACGGATACATTGTCAGAAGACTTTTCCCATGTCAGTTCCGCACTGGTTGGGTTGATAGCGATTAATTGAAGATTTGATGGCGCTGTCGGGGCTACGTCATCCACAAGCGTTTTAACTTGAATAGGCTCATTGCCTTGAGTCGATCCACTTTCATTAACTGCCCTTACTTTGAAAAAATAGTCAGTGTTAGGTGTTAGGTCTGAATTTATATATTCATAAACTGAACCATCCACTAGATGTATAAACTCATAAGAACCCGTTTCAGAGGTCGCTCTGTACACTTCAAACCCACTTGCTGGAAATGGATCGGAAGGGTTAGTAGACCAAATAAGTTTTACTTCTGACTGCGACTGCGCGAAGCCATTGAACTCAAGTAGCTCTGCAGGTCCCTCTGTTCCGTTTGCATCCACTACATTGAAAGCGTTAGAAAAACTGCTTGAGCAACCGAATTGCTCTGTGACTTTAGCTGCATATTCACCTGGTTCTGTAACCGTCAGAACTCTTTGAGAGCCAACTAACGTATTATCCGATACTTTACGCCATTCATATTCAGTATACCCCTGGGGCAACTCTAAATCTACAGTTGTGCTTCCGTCCAAAGTAGGTAGCACTTTGCTGGCAATCCCTGATATGGCAATATTTGGTGTTATGGTGGGGTCTTTTAACTTTACTTCAACTGGCTTTAAAGACCAGTCACTCCAGTCAGAGCCTCGCCTGATACGTACGTCATAAGTACCAAGTTCTGTCACATTGAACTCGTTCGATGTTGCTCCGGATAGTATAACACCATCTTTTCTCCACTCATACCCATCAAAACCGGCTGTCACTCCGATTTGGATGTTGATTACGTCACCAGGACAAGGTTCTTCTCGTGTCAGAAATTCATAGATTGACTTGCTATTATCGTCATAAACTTGAGTATACTCTCCGGTAAGTACAGTAGGATTAGTCTTGCTCGCACGTTCAATATAATCGAAATAGTCAGGCTCAGCATAGCCTTTATTAAAAATTCCATGTCCGGAATTCTTATAAAATGAATACCTGGCATTCCCTCCAAGGTCTATATAAGCTGCCAAAAGTGCTTCTGTAGCAGCTGGGCGCGGTCCTTCATCCAGTTCTCCTTGAAATGCCCAAATAGGAAGATGTTTAAAGTCGTTGAGATAATCATAAGCCAAAGACTTTATTCCCGCCATAGGAAGGGCTGAAGCATATGTTTTTGGACTTTTTGAAATAAATTCCCACACCCCTTGAGACCCACCAGACCTTCCATTGATAGAAACCCTATCGACGTCAATACTAACATCTTGGACCGCCTGATTGATGAATTGGTTGATCGTAGAGATGTGAGTCTCATTAAACCAACCGGTACTAGACTGTGGAGAGAGCACAAATCCATCATACTTACCTTGGTTTATTCCATCTTCATAGGCTTTTGCACCGGAATTATTTAGGTGCCTTTCATTCATATAAATTGTTCCATTTGAAAAACCTAATCCATGTAGAATTACTACCATAGGATAATTTTGAGTGGGATCGTAATCGTTTGGGAAACGTAACCTGAATGGTGTGCCGTTAAGATAATATGCTTTCCATTTTGCCGTATTCCAGCTAACGCCATCGGTCTTAACCCACTTTGCTAACACGCCACCGCCTGGTGTAGTGGGTGGATTATTTTCATCATACTCAACGATCGGATCATTATAGTCAATGACCTGAGAATAACTAATAGAAACGAAACTAATGCATAGAACGAGGAGTAGAAATACCCTTTTCATGATAAGTTTAATTAAAGCCAAAAATATAACCAACTAACAAGTTAACTACACTTGTAAGATTTTAACTGTAAAAGTAGTATTTATGAAGATATCATGCAACAATTAACTATATAAAAAAACCGGTCTAATCAGGCTAAAAGGGATTTTTCGACAAAAATGAACTTTTATCTATTTTGTTAAAGATGCTGATATATTGATGTAAGGTTATTTGAGTTGCGCAGGTTGGAATATATAGATTCAATACTTTTTATCATACTGTCTAACGAATAGAGCTTTTTCACTTTTGTGTAGGCGAGCTCTCCCATTGTAGTTCGGGTCTTTTCATCGTTAGCCAGTTGTATTATAGCTTCACTCAACGCCGTTACATTTTGCTTGGGTACCAGATGTCCAATGCCGCCGGAAAGGACTTCAATATTCCCATCCACTTTACTGGCGATGCAACACTTCTTCATCGCCATCGCTTCTAAAAGCCCTATTGGTAAACCTTCCCATAACGAAGGCAAACAGTAGATATCGATAGCTTTTAATATCTCCGGAATATCTCTTCTGAAGGGTTCTAATCTCACGAAATTAGTTAAAGAGTTACTTTCTATGTAACTCTCAACTTCTGATTTCATATCACCCTCGCCAACAAGAA
>JBCCSU010000109.1:0-15179 GCA_039199635.1 Bacteroidota bacterium
ATTCTACATAACGACCTCTTCTTATTTTTTGCCATTCTTTATGTTGCAGTTCAAAAGGGCGATCTCCATACTGATCCATATAATGTGCATACAGTGGTGCGAAAATTAATCCCACGTCTTTCACAAATGAAAATAGAGCTCCCTTAGAACTTTCACCATCGTTTAATCGATCAAAAAAGATACCACCAATGCCACGAGTTTCGCTCCGGTGCTTTAGGTAGAAGTAGTCATCTGCCCACTTTTTGAACTTTGGATAATATTCTGCCCGATGCTTATCGCATGTTTCTTTTAGCTTCCGATGGAAATAGGCGGCATCTTCTCTCTTTACATAGTGCGGAGTTAAGTCTATGCCTCCGCCAAACCACCACGTGGAACCACCTTCGCCCTCTGTCTCAAAATATCGTACGTTCATGTGAATGATGGGTACCCAAGGATTAGAAGGGTGTAGTACGATCGAAACCCCAGTGGCATAGAAATCCGCTTTTCCCAGCTTCAGTGCATCACCTATTTTTTCCGGTAGAGCGCCTTTAACCGCAGAGAAATTCACTCCCCCTTTTTCGATCACACGTCCGTTGGCAATCACTCGACTCCGACCTCCTCCACCTTCAGGTCTTTCCCATAAATCTTCCTTAAAGTGTCCCATTCCGTCAGCCTTTTCCAAATCTTTACAGATAGAGTCCTGAAGTACTTTAAACCAAGCGGTAATCTCTTCTTTGTTGAGCATATGGCAAAGGTAGGTCTCCGAATAAGAAGGAGCAAGCACGGAAATCCTAGAAATGTTTGAGCAGCTCAAACAAGAAACTGTTCATTTTCGTTAGCTTTGCAAACGATTGTTCGTAAGGTAAACCAAGAAGATGGCTGAAACCCTGGAAGTAACAAAAACCACCAAAAAAACAATAAAACCAAAGGTCAAAGTAGACCGAGAAATTCTTCTCAAGGCTTACCAGCTCATGTGCACAGCCCGACACATGGCGCAGCTTTATGATGATAAAAAGGAAGTGTGTAGTAAGTACGTTCACAGTACTTCCAGAGGCCACGAGGCTATACAGTTGGCGGCAGGCCTGCAGTTGAAGCCACAAGATTTTGCTTCTCCATATTATCGGGACGAGTCCATTCTCTTGGGCATAGGTATGCAGCCTTACGAGTTAATGATGCAGTTGATGGCCAAAGGTGATGACCCTTTCTCAGCAGGTCGAACGTACTATTCGCACCCATCATTAAATAGAGATGGCTTTCCTACTATTCCACATCAAAGTTCTGCCACTGGTATGCAGGCGATACCGGCTACAGGTATGGCGCACGGCCTACAGTATTTGGAAAGTCAGGGTTTATTGGAAACAAAGGAAAAGCCAGTGGTTCTATGTTCCTTAGGTGACGGTTCCGTAACCGAGGGTGAGGTTTCTGAAGCTATGCAAATGGCGGTCCTGAAAAAAATGCCGATTATCTATTTGATTCAAGATAACGACTGGGGGATTTCTGCCACTGGTAAAGAGATGCGTACCATGGATGCTTATGAGTTCGCAGCCGGGTTCAAGGGAATGGAACGGATGCGCGTGGATGGTTCTGACTTTGTAGATTCTTATTTGGGTCTTCAAAAGGCCATTACACATGTTCGAGATAGAAAAGGCCCCATTTTGGTGCATTCTAAATGTCCATTACTAGGGCACCACACCTCTGGCGTTCGGAAGGAATGGTATCGTGGTGATAAAGATCTGAAAAAGCATGCTCAGGATGATCCCATTCCGATACTTAAGAAATACCTGCAAGACCATGGCGAGACGGCTGCATCCTTAACTAAGTTGGATAAACTGGCTAAAGCAACGGTTGAAAAAGACTATGAATATGCCTTAAATTCTGCCGAACCTACGGATTTCGATACTCATGAGTTTGCCGATACACCGGTGTTAGAGGAACGAGGGGAGCGACATCCGAAAGGGGCAGAAAAGGTGGTGATGGTGGATGCAGCACTTCATGCAGTTGATGATATTCTAAAAAAGCATCCTGAAGCTCTTTTTTATGGTCAAGATGTAGGGGGTACATTGGGTGGTGTTTTTAGGGAGGCGGCCACATTGGCGAAAAAATATGGAGATGGCCGGGTGTTCAATACTCCTATACAAGAAGCCTATATTGTTGGTTCAACGGCCGGTATGTCGGCAGTAGGAGCAAAAGCAATAGTAGAAATACAGTTTGCAGATTATGTATGGCCAGGCATTAATCAATTGGTTGAAGAGCTTTCAAAAAGCTGCTACTTGTCTAACGGTAAGTTTCCCATCCAGTCCTTAATTCGAATTCCGATCGGTGCCTATGGTGGGGGTGGCCCTTACCATTCAGGTAGCGTGGAGTCCTCCTTATTAAATATTAGAGGTATAAAAGTGGTGTATCCTTCCAATGCTGCGGATATGAAAGGGCTGATGAAGGCGGCCTTTTATGATCCAAACCCTGTGGTTATGTTAGAGCATAAGGGGTTGTATTGGTCTAAAGTGCCAGGAACCACGGAAGCAAAGACTTTTGAGCCGGATGAAGATTTTATCATCCCCTTAGGTAAAGCCAGAATTACCCTTGAAGCGGATCAGCAAAAAGTGGATAATGGTGAATCTGCGGTAATTATGACTTACGGTATGGGTGTGTACTGGGCTAAGGCGGCTGCCAAGGAATTTGAAGGACGAGTCGAAATTCTTGACTTACGAACCTTGAATCCATATGATTGGGAAGCCGTTTCTGCTGCAGTTGAAAAACATAACCGGGTATTTATTTTAACTGAAGAACCACTGCTTAATTCGTTTGCGGAATCATTGGCAGGCAGAATTGCCAGGGAATGTTTTGAGCACTTGGATGCTCCCATCCAAACCTTAGGTGCTACTAACTTACCCGCCATTCCTTTGAATGCTGATCTTGAGAAACAAATGTTGCCGAATGCTGAGAAGGTTCAAGAAGCTTTACACAACCTATTGCACTATTAAGAAATATCAAAACTACAGATCGGTATTTCTTTACATTTTGTGGTAACTGGTTTCTTAGTTTTAACTCATTGATTTTCAATTTTTTACATAAAAAAGAAAAGACTTTTTCTCCTCAAGAATTATTCACTGAAAATAAAAATTGAATATTTTGTTTCTTTTTCCCTGTGCATGCATTTAAGCATATGAAACAAACATTCTGCCCTTGTCGAAACTGGTAACATATTCAAAAAAACTCATTCTTCAGCAATCCGAAGAACTGATTATTGAAGAGACCAAAAATAATCCAAGAAGATTCGAGCCCCTTTATAATCGGTACCACCCAAAGATATTTACGATGGTTTTAAATAGGGTTGGAGATAAGGAAGTAGCAGGTGACCTTACCTCAAATGTTTTTTTTAAAGCATTGAATAAGATCAAGGGTTATAATTACAATGGATTCTCAATTTATACCTGGCTATATAGAATAGCAATTAATGAGTGCAACGAATACTTTAGGAAGGCGGGCGCTACGAAGTATATCGTTATGGAAATCGAGCATTTAACCAACCTTAGCGACGAAATCTCTCCATTTGATGATGATGTTCATCAACAACTCAAAAAGGCACTTACACTGATAAAATCAAGTGACTTGGAGCTAATTAGGTTAAGGTTTTTTGAACGGCTATCATTTAAAGAGATCGCAGAGGTACTAGACATTAGTGAAGGGAATAGTAAAGTTAGGTTGTACAGAGCCCTTGAACGACTAAAAAAATTAATGAAAGTAGCATGAGGAAGATAGAAATACTGGACCGACCAATAAAGGTTTCAGATGCTGAAATCCATTCTTATAAAAAGTTTGATTCTATATTAGATAGACATCAGGCACATGCGATTAAAGCTGACGTTTTCAGAAAACTTTGGAAGGGCATCGGGTTTACGATTGTATCTGGACTAGTGATAGGGATCACGATCTATTATTTTTCGCCTCTGACGGAATCTATCCAAGTACAGAAAGGTCATGAGAACGTAAACCAATCCCAAACTGAGGCCTCTAAACCTGAAAAGAATAAGAATTTTAAGGATGCATCGAAGCTCTCTGAATCACAATTGACAGAAAACGAAGAAGATGGTGATCGTTCGGTTATTGGCGAAGAGCCTACTAAAGAGGAGGTTGTCAATGCTGAGAGTTCTATTATGGCTGAGGAAGAAGTCAAAACTTACGATAAGAGACCTGAAAAAACAGCGAAGGAAAAGAAACATATCGTAAGTCCATCTCAAAAAGAATATGTATATAAAGAAGCTGCACCTAAGGAGGGGATACTAAAGCTTTATGAGTATTTCGAAACAAACCTTAAATATCCAGAATCCGGGCTTCTTGACTCAATTCAAGGTGATGTAATCGTTCGATTCACGATTAAGAAGTCAGGGGAAGTGAACAATATTGTTATTGAAAAACCGCTTGGGGATTTATTTGATAAAGAAGCCATTAGGCTTATCCTTAATATGCCACCATGGGAACCTGCAAGTGTCAATGAGCAACCTGTAGATAGCAGGGTAAGTGTTCCTCTTCATTTTAGGATTGAGGAATAATGCATAGAACAGTTTTTACCTTCAGCCTTTTGATAACTTCTTTCTTTGCGAAGGCGCAAGTTGTCCATGATATGAATTGTACCCATAAATTGACAACGGAAGAAAGACGCAAAGTTTTTAACACGTTTAAAAAATGGAAAAACAAGTCTGGACGAACACACACCGTGCAGTATACCATTCCAGTAGTATTTCACTTGATAGGTTCAACATCATCAAATTCTGACGGAGACATAAGTAATTTAATAATTGAATTAAACGATGCTTTTGCATACCGAGGTAGGTTTGGGTCGGGGCCGGTTGGTGTGGATACCGGGATCGAATTCTGCTTGGCGGAAACCTCACCGGATGGTGCCCTAACTTCGGGAATAAATCGGATTCCTTCTGACTACGACGAGTTTGATATGGATTTGGAAGATGCAAAACTCAAAACCATAGCTCAATGGGACCCCAGATTCTACATGAATGTGTGGGTTGTGAATACCATAAACTCTGAGATTGTAAGTGCATATACCGGCCGAGGCTGGTGGACAAGATTACCGGCAGGGGGTTATGCTACATTACCTTTTGAAGTAATTCAACAGGACTTTTTTTTGGATGGCATAGTTATTTCTGAACTTGATGCCGGGCTTCTTGCCCACGAGTGTGGGCATTACTTGGGGCTCTTACATACATTTGAAGGAGGTTGTAAAAATGATAATTGTGAGTTAGATGGGGACATGGTGTGTGACACCCCTCCAGATGGCGAAATATTGGAATGTGAAAATAATTCATGCGCTACTGATACACTTTCAAATTTTAGCAATAACAACTTTTTTGAGGACGTACCTGATATGTCGTCAAACCTTATGGATTACAGCTCTTGTGCAAGTGAGTTTAGTCAAGGCCAAGCGGAACGAATGTACTTTCACTTAGAGCAATTTAGAAATTCCCTTTTTACCCAAAGCACTTCATCTACGAATCCTTGTGCAGCACCCTGTGAACTCAATATGGAAGTAAATATTGAGCAAAGCATTTTGAAACCAATACCGGTCGACACTGTGATATTTACGGCTAACTCCGCGGGTGTAGATAATTATGAATGGTATGTCGAGTTTTTGGGAAATACATCACCAGATTACTCGATTGCGTTAGATTCAGGTTATGTGGCAAGCGGGGTCATTGTAAGTGATTCCTCCAGTCTTCATTATTCGTTTGCTGGCGAGGGTAAATACAGGGTTTATGTTAAAGCCTGGTCTTCTTCCAATACAACGTGTTTTACTTCTGACCAAACTGTAGTTAGGGTTACATGTGGAGTAGACGCTAGATATTGGCCAGATAAAAGATTTATAGCTTCGAAGCTTCCTGAAGAAAGATTTATAGAGCCCGTTAATTTCTTTAATAGATCAACAGGAGCGGATTCTTACTTATGGACGGTTATACATGATCATAACATTCCGGATAGACCCGATTTGCCAGATTTTAACTCCTCAGATGAGGCGTTAACCCATATTTTCCAGGAACCAGGAACCTATTTTATCAGCCTAGAAGCCTCAAACGGAACATGTACCGATGTAGCTAACACTTTTAAATTGATAGTTGATGATCCTACAATAGACGGAATACCTGAACTGCGCAAGATAAAATGCTACAATCAAGATAGCCTAATAGTAGAACTAATGATATTCAACGTAGGGTACGACACTGTCAATATTGGGACCCCCATTACGTTTTATGATAGAAATCCCTTGACAGAAAATTCCGCACGTGTAATTGGTAGGTACGAACTTGATGACGTAGTCTATGGATATGATAGTGCCTATTTTAGTTTCATTGTTGGAGCAGTACCTGATGGCTCAAACGTATATGCAGCTTTTAATAATGACGTTGCTACAGTGTTACCAATCAGCTTTCCACGAGATGATTTCAATGTTTTAAGCACAGAAACGGAATATCCTCCAAGCGGATATGCAGAACTCAACTATCAGAATAACGTTGATTCGTTTGCTACTGAAGCTTTTTATTCATCCCTCGATGATATATATGCATGCGAACGTGAATTTCTAACACTACAGGTTGAGGATGCGTTTAACATAAAATGGACGTCAGCGTATAGAGGGTTACTGGGAGGTGCTAACCCTATTACATATAGTCTAGAAAGAAATGATACTATAAGTGTTACCTGGCGTACTGAGTTTGACTGCGAGTTTAATGATGAATTTGAAATAATTATTAGTGAGCCAACGGCTAAAATAGACACTAATTATCACTTGATTAATAAGGGAAGCAGTGTTCAACTTTTTGCTTCAGGTGGAGAATTATATGATTGGATACCTAGGTTAGGGCTTAATAATTCGCAGATTCCCAATCCTGTTGCCACCCCTGAATTTGCAACCACATATACCGTGGAGGTAGCGGATAGTATAGGCTGTCTGGATAATGACACGGTTAGAATAGAATTGATCACTCAAGCGTTTATACCGGATTTATTCTCACCTAACGGGGACAACCGAAATGATGTCCTTTTTATTTATGGATTGGAAGGTGTTGAGGATATAGGGTTCACCATTTATAATAGGGTAGGAAGTACGGTTTACAGGAAGGACACACCGGCAGACCTCTCTGCAGAAGGTTGGGATGGAACATGGAAGGGGCAGGAACAACCTTCAGGTACTTACTTCTGGAAAGTTTCCGGTCGATATAGCAACGGACTCCCGGTTTTATTAAATGGGGAAGAATCTGGAGTCATCCATCTGGTTAGATAATGCGCCTGATATATTTTCTTTCTTTTTTGTTCATATGCCTGAGTCATTCATTGACCGGACAGTATTATCAGTACTCCCAGCTAAACTACAGCGAACAAAGGGTGAACCCTGCCTCTATATCGCTGGATGATTATGTTAAAGCTAGTTTTATCTATCGTACCCAGCAAAGTTTACCCGACGTTCAACTAAACAACTATTTGCTTTCAGCCAAATACCCCTTTATTAAGTCCAATGGTGGAGATAGATGGTCTGCAATAGGGCTGATATTGGAAGGTGACCAGTCTGGGCTAAATGGCTTATTGGAGGCGAACAATCTTGGGTTATCTTATGCTCTCAATTTTCCTACTGCAAAAAGAGAAATGTTGAGTATAGGGATTTCACTGAATTACTTTTCACGAAGAGTCAATTCCTCAAACTTAAGCACTGGAAATCAGTTCGTTCCAGGACTTGGCTTTGATCCTGGCATTGATTCCGGAGAGTCGTTAGAGAGTCTTAATACTAACTATTTGTCCTCAAACTTTGGCCTAATCTGGCAAGCCTTAGACCAAGATGAGGAAAGGAAAATACACTTTGGGTTATCGGCCTATAATTTCAATAGTCCGGATGAGGGCCTGATGAACCAAGGGGAAAACATACCTGTCACTTTTTCTTTGTACGCTGGATATCGGGTTTATCAGAATAGTAATATCTCGATTTATTCTGAGACACTATATACATTTACAAGATCCACCAATTTGATTAACGCGGGATTGGTTACCAAGTGCAGACTTGATAAATACGATTCGCGTTTGGCCGGCCAGTCCATACAAGTGCTTACCAAATATCTTTCCAATCAGGGTGTTCTAGTCGGATTTCAGTGGCATAAGGAGGCTTTTTCTGTTGGAGCTAGTTATGACATACCTATTAACAATAGGGTGGCTAATCAAGGTGCGTTTGAGGTGGGACTTTCATTGGGCACGCGGATGGAAACTAAATACAAAGTGAAAAGGAGAAAATTGAAAAGAAGTAGAAATAAAAGGCTTAAAAATAACCGAAAAAAGAAAAATAGGCGCAACACCCAAAGTGAGGGAACCTCAACAAACAGTATCAATCAAAAAGAAGATTCGGAGGGTATTGAGGGCAAAGACGAGGATACTCCACTCTCAGTAGAAAGTAATAACCTTGCCGAGGATACCAATGACGAGGGGGTTGAATTGAATGACGGAGAGGAATCAATGAACAAAAGTGATTCTATTTCAACGAAGGCTCATATTGGTGATTTTGAACACGCTCGTTTTAATGAACCCATCTATTTCAATTTTAATTTTGACCTTGATAAATCAAAACTTAAACCAAAAGATGAGAAAGTATTGGACGATTTGCTTTTGTTGCTAAAGGAAGACGCCTCAATTGTGGTAGTCATCGAGGGGCATACAGATGATATCGGTCCACTTAAGTATAATCAACATTTATCATATAAAAGGGCAAGAGCCGTTGCTAGTTATCTTCTTGTGAGAGGCGTTGAAGTAGAAAGGATAGATTATTATGGATATGGTGAAACCAAACCTTTGGTTGAAAATAGCAGTGCCGAAAACCGAAGGATAAATAGACGGGTTGAATTTGTTTTGTACCAAAGAAATCGTGATTAATTGTCAGATACTTTAGTACAGATATTGAAAAACAAAATGTTGGAGAATGCCAGGAACATAAGTAGTACGCTAGGCATATTATTGGATTATTGGTCTGAAAATATCTCCTGATCAACATACATTTGAGAAGGGTGATCTTCTTGATCAATCTTAAAACAATACCCACTCAAATTCAGTTATCTTTGTGGTTTTAAAAGCTGAAGTCTGTGGATACTCAAACGCTCCAAACTCACCGTTATTGTAATAGCCTTACCAGCTATTCCAGACGTCAAACTCGGGAAGTCTACATTGGTGATATCCCTTTAGGTGGAGACAATCCGATTCGCGTGCAATCCATGACCACGGTAGATACCATGGATACCATGGGTTCTGTGGAGCAGGTACTGCGTATGGTTGAGTCGGGCTGTGAGTATGTACGAATAACAGCTCCTAGTAAAAAGGAAGCGGAAAACCTTGGTGAAATAAAGAAAGAACTTTTAAAAAGAGGTTGTGAAGTACCATTGATTGCTGACATTCACTTCACACCCAATGCCGCTGAGCTAGCTGCTAGGATAGTGGAGAAGGTTCGGGTTAACCCGGGTAATTACGCAGATAAAAAGAAATTTCAGGAAATAGATTTTACAGATGAATCCTATAATGCGGAGCTTGAACGTATCCGGGAGAAATTCACACCTTTAGTCAATATCTGTAAAGAATATGGTACCGCCATGCGCATAGGTACCAATCACGGTTCACTTTCTGATCGTATTTTAAGCCGTTATGGCGATACTCCATTGGGAATGGTGGAATCTGCGCTCGAGTTTCTGCGTATTTGCGAAGACTTGAACTATTATAACATTGTGATCTCTATGAAGGCCTCGAATACGCAGGTGATGGTACAGGCGTATCGGATGTTGGTCAATAAACTAGACGAGGAAGGTTTGAAACCATATCCTCTTCATCTTGGTGTTACAGAGGCTGGGGATGGAGAAGATGGCCGAATTAAAAGTGCTGTCGGTATAGGTACGCTGCTGGAAGATGGCCTGGGGGATACGGTTAGGGTTTCTCTTACAGAAGAACCCGAATTTGAAGCTCCTGTAGCTAAAACTTTAGTGGACCGATACCTTAGCCGAAATAGGCATAAAACCATTGAGCCCATCGAGTATTCTCCGGTTAACCCTTTTGGTTATCATCGAAGAAAGACAATAGAAGTATCGAATTTCGGAGGTTCAAATGTGCCCCGCGTGATAGCGGATCTTAGTCAAGCGGAAATTAAGGATTATAAGGATCTTCATTCCATTGGCCATTTTTACTTACCTGAGTTGGATAAGTGGAAAATGAATGACTTAGGGGCTGATTACATTTACCGAGGACAAAAGCCTGTTGATTTTATGCTGCCCAACGGTTTGAAAGAGATTCTTGATTTTGATGTTTGGAAGAATCATCAAACCGATGTCAATAAATTACCGCTTTTGAATGTAAGCGATTACCTAAACGAGTCGAAATTCCATACAGAAATTAACTTTTTGAGCATTCAATTGGCCGATCTAAAAGACGAACTAATTGAAAAACTCAAAAAAGAGCAAAAATTTGTGCTATTACTATCCACGGACAATGAGCATGCGATGCCAGAGCTTAGAAGAGCCTTTTTTAAGCTTTTTGAAAGAGGTATAGAACTCCCGGTCATTATCCAAAGGGCATATCAGAACATTAATGATGATGAACTTCAGATCTATTCTGCTACCGATATAGGTGGTCTGCTCATCGATGGTTTCGGAGATGGGGTTATGTTGTTTACAGAACATATAGCCAACGACAAATCGAAAGATGAACTCTTGGGTGTGATCAAAAGGTACAATTCCACAGGCTTTGGCATCTTACAGGCGGCACGAACGCGTATGACCAAGACGGAATATATCTCATGTCCATCTTGTGGTCGTACGTTATTCGATCTTCAAGAAACCACCGCTATGATCCGAAAAAGAACAGATCATCTGAAAGGGGTGAAGATTGGTATTATGGGATGTATCGTGAATGGACCTGGCGAGATGGCAGATGCTGATTATGGCTATGTAGGAAGTGGTAAAGGAAAAATTACTTTATATAAAGGGCAAGATGTGGTTAAAAGAGCTGTCCCATCTGAGAATGCCGTAGATGAACTGATAGAGATCATCAGAGAGGATGGTAACTGGATTGAGCCGGAAATGGTATTGAGTGTTAAATAATGCTAAGCGGAAATAATCCAAGAACTTAATAACTAAAAAACACAAAAAAATGGAAAGAGAAGAGGTACAAGGTAGAGATAAAAATACATTGAAAGATTATTTCGCTTTAGGAGAAGTGTTCGGTTATTTTTTCAGAAAGAAAGATCCAAATAGGCCAAGTAACTTCAGTATTCGATCAATGCATGTGATCAATAAGATCTCTATGACGATGTTCTTAATTGGTATTATTTATTTAATCGCAAAGAATCTGTTTTAATCGACCCACTCTATTCAGCAGTTTTAAATTTTAGTCTTCTAAATCTAATAACTTCGTTACAAACTGCTGAGCATGAATATAGAATCCTTTCGAGAATATTGCATGGCTAAGCCCGGTGTTACTGAAGGCTTTCCTTTTGATAATAAGACCTTGGTCTTCAAAGTGATGGGCAAAATGTTCGCCTTATGTGATGTCGATCTTTTTACCTTCATCAACCTTAAATGCGATCCTGAGCGAGCTATTGAACTAAGAGAGCAATACGAAGGCATTAAGCCCGGCTATCATATGAATAAAGCGCTTTGGAACTCGGTGTACATGGATGGCACTGTTCCTGATAACCTCACTTTAGAATTAACAGATCATTCCTACGAATTAATCGCAGCCAGTCTCACTAAGAAGCTCAAAGAAGAGCTAAAGGGGTTAAGCTAAGCATTTATCCTAAACCTAGTCATTATATTTCAACCCCTTTAAAAATAATGATCGTCATTCCTGCGCAGGCAGGAATCCCCTACACGGCATAGAATAATATTTTCGCTAATTCTTGTTCCGATTTCTTGCCGCAAAACAGATTCATCGTATCTTGTATTTCTTCTTATTAATAATTCAAATACACTATGAATCGACTGCTCATTGCTTGTCTTGCGCTCTTACTTATAACCTGTGGCAAAAAGGAACCTTCCACAGAACTTATCGAAGTAGACCCCGCTTTTACAGGCTATATATCGGCTTTCACCTCAGGTGTTATTTCTAATGAAGGGACCATCAGGGTTAGCTTTCGCGAGGTGGTTTCAGGGGCCATTACTGGTGAGGAACTGAGCAGAGAAGTTTTTGAGGTTATCCCTGAAGTAAAAGGTAAGGCACACTGGGTATCTGATCGTTCGGTTGAATTTACCCCGGACAATGTTTTACCCTCCGGGAAGCTATTTGAAGTACAATTCAAAGTAGGGGAGTTAATTGAGGTTCCCGAAAAGCTAGAAGTTTTAACCTTTCAATTCCAGACTAAGCAGCAATATCTCAATGTCAGCTTTGAGGGCCTGGAGGCCTATGATAAGTCCGACTTGAGCTGGCAACGACTAAAGGGACAAGTGATGACTGCAGATTTCGCCTTTGATGATGCGGTTGAGGAGGCTATCCAAGCAAATCAGGCCGGTAAGAAAGTACAACTAAAATGGGAACATGCCGGAAACGGACGTAATCATACATTCACCATCGATAGCATCTCACGTGGAAAAAGTGCAAGCCATGTGATTTTGGAGTGGAATGGCGAACCAATTGGCGCTGATGCCAAAAGCGAAGAGATCATAGATATACCACCTCTAGGTGACTTTAAGGTCATGGACATGCGGGTTACTCAGCAGCCTGATCAGTTTATTACTTTGTTCTTTTCTGATCCACTGGATGAGAAGCAGAACCTCGATGGATTGGTTTATTTAAAATCAGGTACTCCGCTTAGATTAATGGTAGAAGACAATAGCATCAAGGTCTATCCAACTACCAGAATGACCACACAAACTGAAATTAATATTACAACCGGTGTTCGAAATTCTGCAGGCTATCAACTCAAAGAAAATTTTACTCGAACAGTTAAATTCTCAAGCCAAAAGCCAAAAGTAGAGTTAATTGGAGATGGAGTTATCTTGCCGAGCACAGATGGTCTGATCTTTCCTTTTAAGGCGGTAAATCTTAATGCTGTA
Source organism: Bacteroidota bacterium (assembly GCA_039199635.1). Taxonomy (GTDB): domain Bacteria; phylum Bacteroidota; class Bacteroidia; order Cytophagales; family Cyclobacteriaceae; genus Fulvivirga. Next base: position 13,053 of record JBCCSU010000109.1, read on the forward strand.
AATGTAAAGGTGGTTAAGATATTTGAGGATAACGTTGCTCAATTCTTGCAAACTAACCAGTTGGATGGCCAATATCAGCTAAAACGGGTAGGGAGGTTAGTATATAAGAGTGAAGTACAGCTCGAGACGTTAGGAACTGTGGATTTCGGGACTTGGAATACTTTTGCGCTTGACCTTTCCAATCTAATTAGCGTGAGCCCGGGATCCATTTACCGTGTTAGCCTCAGTTTTGAACAAAAACACTCGCTCTATCCGTGCGAAGAAAGTAGTTCGTCTGAAGAAGAGATCAATTTTCAATTAGAAGATCCTGAAATAGCGGCTTATGACCAGCCCGATGGTGGATATTATTATTATGACGACTACGATTATTACTACTATAATGATGGATACAACTGGAATGAGCGTGAGAACCCTTGCAAGCCTTCCTATTATATGCGGAATCAGCATGCGGTTACCAGAAATGTGTTGGCTTCCGACTTGGGGATTGTAGCTAAGTCCGGTAAAAATAAACAGCTTTTCGTAGCGGTCACAGACTTAAAAACCACCGAAAGTCTAAAAGGTGTGTCTTTGGAGGTATTGAACTATCAAAGTCAGGTAATTGGAACAAGCATAACTGATGAAAATGGTATGGCTACGATTACCACCGAGAATAAGCCTTTTCTTTTAGTGGCTCGCCAGGGTACTCAAACCGGGTATCTTCGCCTTGATGATGGCTCATCATTATCACTAAGTATGTTTGACGTCAATGGTAGTGAGGTGAAGCAGGGACTCAAGGGTTTTTTATATGGAGAACGTGGGGTTTGGCGGCCTGGTGATTCGCTTTATGTATCGTTCATGATGGAGGACAAGATGAACCTTGTGCCCGATGATCACCCTATTGTTTTTGAATTGTTTACTCCTCAAAATCAGCTTTTTGAGCGAAAGGTGAAAACAAGTTCTGTCAAAGGACTATATGATTTTCGTACAGCCACCAAACCGGAATCACCTACAGGTAACTGGCTGGCGAAGGTAAAGGTGGGTGGAGCCTCGTTCACTAAAACGATAAAAATAGAAACGGTCAAGCCAAACCGACTGAAGATCAACATTGATTTTGATGATGAGGTGCTCAAAACGGGTCAACCTTCCAACGGAGAACTGGAAGTAAAGTGGTTGCATGGTGCTATTGCCAAGAACCTCAAAGCCGATGTAGAAGTAACGCTTAAAGAGGGGAGTACGCCATTTGAAGAATACAAGGACTACATTTTTAATAATCCTACACAGAACTTTCAGTCCCAGACGGATTTCATTTTTGATGGCCCGGTGAATGAGCAGGGAAAGGCTACCGTTACGGCCAGGTTTAATGTTAAGGACAATGCCCCGGGTATGCTGGAAGCTAATTTTAAGATCCGGGCTTTTGAGCAGGGAGGTGATTTTAGCGTTGACCGATTCAGCATGCCTTATTCGCCCTACTCATCGTATGTAGGTCTTAAAATGCCAAAAGGTAAAGGCTGGGGAAAGGCACTCTATTCCAACGAACCTAATCTGTTGCCTATCGTCACATTGAATCAGGATGGTAAACCGGTAAGCAGAGATCGTTTGAAAATAGAAGTTTACGAAATTGGCTGGCGATGGTGGTGGCAACGTAACGGCCGTGAAGACCTAGCCAATTATATCCGAAGTCGAAGCAGTACATTGATGAAAACAGATTACATCAACACGGGAAGCAATGGAAAGGCCACGTATGAGCTTAACTTCAATAGAAATACCTGGGGAAGAAAACTGATTTTAATTACAGATCCCGTATCAGGCCACAGCATAGGTGAAATATTTTACACCACGTATCGTGGTTGGTGGAGTTCCAGACAAGACGGTCCAGGAGGTGCTGAAATGCTCACTTTTCAAACGGACAAGGAAAAGTATGGTATTGGTGAAAAGGTGCAAATCACTTTACCTTCTAAAGAGGAAGGCAGAGCCTTGGTAAGTATTGAATCTGGGTCAGGTATCGTAGATGCTTTCTGGATAGAGTCGAATGCACAAAATCAAGGGATTTTCACATTTGAGACGACTCATGAGATGAGTCCAAATGTCTATGTGCACATTAGCTACATTCAGCCGCATCAGATTACTTCCAACGATTTGCCTATCCGG
>JBCCSU010000110.1:0-15048 GCA_039199635.1 Bacteroidota bacterium
AAACTTATCCCTCCAAATACAATATTCGGAATCCATACGCCCAGCATAGGATGCATATCTCCGGCCTCAGCAACAGATTTGCTCAGAATAAAGAAAATTATGAATAAAAAAGAAAGTAAAAACCCAAGAGCAATTTGAAAACCAGCTCCTCCACGTGTCTTTTTTGATGAGACAATCACCCCCATAAAAGTGAGAATGAGAATGGCAAAAGGAGAAGTAAATCTCGTATATTTTTCTACTTCATATATTTCAACGTTACTGGCACCTCGCATCGTTAACTTGTCAATTTCTTCATTAAGTTCATCTATCGTCATACCGTCATAGTTTCGATAGTTATTGGCAAATTCGCTTGGATGAATAGCCAGTGTAGTATCCATTTGCTTCCCCTTTTCAAAGGTTTCTTTTATGCTATCAATGCTCAGACTTTTCCAGGTAGTCAACTTCCACTTTCCATGTTCTTCTTCCCATGAGATGCGGTTAGCCGATAGCTTTTCCTTAAGCTCTGTTCCTTCTACACGTTCTAAAGTAAAATTATACCCCACATTTGATTGATTATTGTAGCTTCTCATGTAGAGATAGGTATTTGGAGCTACTTGAATGTGGATATTAGTCTTGTCGTAATAGAATTTACTCTTAAGGTGCTCTATTTCAAAGGCGAGTCTAGATTTGTTAGAGTTCGGTATTACCCAACCCGTGAGTACAAAACTAAGACCTGCTATGGCAGAGGCTCCGATAAAATAAGGTAGCAGCATTCTTTTAAAGGATACCCCGCTGCTGAGAATCGCTATTATTTCTGTGCGCCCGGCCATCTGAGCCGTAACGAAAACAGTAGCAATGAAAGTAGTTAACGGAGTGATGAAATTACCAATCCAGGGTATGAAGTCAAGATAATAAGAGATGATCTCCGATGTGGAAACCCCCGCTTTTACAAATTTATCCGTCTTCTCGGTTACGTCAATGACCAGAATAACCGAAACGATTATCAGCACAGTAAATACAAAGGCACCCAGAAACTTCTTTAAGATATATTTATCGATCAGCTTCATGCTACCTCTACAAACGTGTATTTACTTTTTGTACCATTTGCCCCTTCCAATCAAAAAATGTGCCTTTTTTAATCTGTAATCGAGCTTGTTCTACCAACCACAGGTAAAACGTTAAATTATGGATACTGGCTATCTGAGCGCCCAAAATTTCCTTGCTCATGATCAGGTGCCGTAGATAAGCTTTTGAATAAGCCGTATCCACATAACCAGCAAGATTGGTGTCAACGGATGTAAAATCCCTCTCCCATTTTTTGTTTTTTATATTAATGATCCCTTCTGAGGTAAACAGCATTCCATTTCTGGCGTTGCGGGTAGGCATAACACAGTCAAACATATCCACTCCCAGGGCGATGCATTCTAGGATATTAGCCGGAGTTCCAACTCCCATGAGATATCGGGGTTTGTTCTTCGGAAGAATGTTGCAAACCAGGTCGGTCATTTCATACATCATTTCAGCTGGCTCTCCTACGGATAAACCTCCGATGGCATTTCCCTCCCGTCCAAAGGCCGCAATAGCTTCTGCAGACCTTATTCTTAAATCTTTGTATACACTTCCCTGTACGATTGGAAACAAAGTCTGTTCGTATCCATACTTTCCTTCTGTCTCATCGAATCGCCTACAACATCGCTCTAACCATCTATGCGTCATATGCATTGAATTCTCTGCATAATCATAGTCACAGGGATAGGGCGTACATTCATCAAAAGCCATAATGATATCAGCTCCAATAGTTCGTTGAATATCCATCACTGCCTCAGGCGAGAATATATGCTTTGAACCATCAATATGGGATTGAAAGGTGACTCCTTCTTCATTAATTTTTCTGGAATCTGCCAATGAATAGACCTGATACCCACCGCTGTCTGTTAATATAGGCTTATCCCAGCCGTTGAACTTGTGCAAACCTCCTGCGCCCTCAATAATGTCCAAACCTGGACGCAAGTATAGATGATAGGTATTTCCAAGTATGATCTGAGCTCGAATGTCTTCTTTCAACTCACGCTGATGAACCGCCTTGACCGAACCAGCTGTACCTACAGGCATAAAGATGGGCGTATCTATTTTTCCATGACCGGTCGTGAGTTCTCCCACCCTAGCTCTAGAGCCTTTATCCTCTGCGTGAATTTGAAATTCCATAAGCGGCCGCAAAAATAACTTTTATTAATCATTATACATATCGGAGTCAGGTGCATTGACTACATCAATTATATTTGCGTCCGCCGATATGCTTGACATTCTACTCTTTATTCTTTTTATCATTTCTGTGATTCTTCAAATTGGTTATTTATTAACCATCCACCTAGGATTAAGAAGAGTAACCAAGGCTAAAAACCCAAAACCCGAGCCTATATCGGTTATTATTTGTGCTAAAAATCAACTGAGTAACCTCAAAATACTCATCCCATACCTTCTAAACCAAAGTCATCCTAATTTTGAGATCGTTATCGTAAACGACAGATCCACGGATGGAACGCGTGAGTTTCTTGATGATCAAAAAAAGTCAACATCCAAATTAACACTAGTACATGTTGAAGAAACACCGGGACATATCGATCCAAAGAAATATGCCATAACTCTCGGCGTAAAGGCTGCCGCCCATGAAAAACTGATTTTTACTGATGCCGATTGTTATCCTAATTCAAACCACTGGTTAATTCATCTTTCCAGTGGTCTTACGGATGATAGATCTATCGTATTGGGTTATTCGGGTTATGAAAAAGAAGACGGGTTTCTTAATTATTTTATTCGATTTGAAACTATCTGGACAGGCTCACAATATATCTCATTGGCAGCTTTAGGGCACCCCTATATGGGAGTAGGTAGGAATATGGGATATAAAAAAAGCTTGTTTCTCAACTCCACAGGCTTCAATGGCTACCAAAAGCTTACAGGAGGTGACGATGATCTTTTTGTCCAAAAAAATGCAAATCCAATAAACACATCCATCGTTATCGGGCCTGAAAGTTTGGTTTGGTCCAAGCCAAAGCAAACGTGGAGGGAGTACTATATCCAAAAATTAAGACATCTATCCATTGGTAAACAATATTCATTCAAAAGTAAAGCCATCCTTTCCGTGTGGTCTTCAAGTCACTTTCTGTTTTGGTTACTGTTGATAAGCCTTGCTATTTTTAGAATTGAACCATACTTGTGCGCCGGATTTTTCTTTTTAAGAACCTTCATATTCTATTTCACGTTTAAGCGTTCAAGCCAAAAGTTTGGAGAAAGATTTGATTTATGGGGTTTAATGGCTTTAGATTGTATTTTTGTAATTTACTACACTATCGTAGGAATTATGGCCTTATTTACTAAACGTGTTAAATGGATTTAAAAAAGCAATTCTCTGATAAGGCCCTTGAAGATTTCAAACTTATTGACCAAGCAGTAAAAGAAGATGATGAGCAGGCGTTTGCCATGCTGATGGATCGATACAAGCGCCCAGTGTATCATATGGTGTTGAAAATGGTTAGAAACGTAGATGATGCTGAAGATCTAACCATCGAGGCCTTCGCCAAAGCGTTTAAGAACCTGGCTCGGTTTAAAAAAGATTATACATTCAGCACCTGGCTCTTTAGAATTGCCACGAATAATGCGATAGACTTTATCCGTAAGAAAAGGTTGGAGACCATGAGCCTTGATACCTCCTACACGGATGATAGCGGTGAGGCGGTACAGATCGATGTAGAAGATAGAAACCTAAATCCGCAGGAGGAAGCCATTAAAAGTCAGAAAATTGAACTCATTCAGCTCTTCGTCACCAAACTGCCTGCCAAATACCAGCGCCTGGTCAAACTTCGGTATTTTGATGAATTATCTTACGAAGAGATAGCTCAGGAGTTAGATGCCCCCTTAGGAACTGTTAAAGCACAATTACACCGCGCTAGAGAGCTCATGTACGATCTGGTTAAGAATAAAAAGGAACATATTTAACCTTGATCGAAATTGTGGTAAATGTTTACGACAGAAGCGCCTGCTTCTGGTCATCAGGACCGTCAAAATCATTGACCTTAAGCAAAAAACTCATATTTCTAAAATCGCACCTTACTTGAAAAAGGTCTGTATCTGGAACTACCTTAAGAATATTCTTGTAATTTTAATATAAATACGAAGGGGGCATGGAAGTTCAATTAGCCAAGAGACTTATAACCGTAGATGAATACCATACAATGGCTAAAGCCGGTATTTTGACCAGCAAAGATAAGGTAGAACTGATCCATGGAGAAATATTGGAAATGAGTCCCACAGGAAAAAAACATAGGTCCACAGTTATACGAATAGAAAATAATTTGAAAGAATTATTTGGAAAGAAGGCACTTATTAGTGTGCAAAATCCTATCAATATTAGCGATTTAAATGAACCAGAACCAGATGTTACTATTTTAAAGAAGAGTGATGATTATTATCATAATCGCTCTATTAAACCCAATGACATTCATCTTGTCATTGAGGTCTCAGATACGACTTACCATATTGACAAAGAAATCAAACTCCCTTTGTATGCTTCAGCTGGAATTCTTGAATACTGGGTTGTTAATCTACAAAAAAGTGAGATCGAAGTACACAGGTTTCCTGAGGGGGAGGTCTATAAAAGAATACAGATTGCTCAGCACGGGGACTTGATAGAACTTTCATTTTGCCAGAAGTCAATTAAAGTTGATGATCTGTTAGGTAAATTATTTTAACAATTTTCGAAATTTAAAAGGTATTTTTTTCACTTGGTTTAAATGCCCTCAGAACTCATCACAAAGTACTTCCCGGATATAAGTACTAGACAAAAAGATCAATTTTTCAAGCTCAATCATATTTATAGCCATTGGAATCAACAAATCAACGTAATCTCTCGAAAAGACATTGACGAACTCTACTTAAGACATGTTTTGCATTCATTAGGCATCGCAAAAGTCATTCAATTCGAACCCGATACCCAAGTTCTAGATGTAGGAACCGGTGGAGGTTTTCCTGGCATTCCATTGGCCATACTATTCCCTGAGGTTCAATTTCATTTGGTGGATTCCATCGGAAAGAAGATCAAGGTAGTAAATGCCATAGCTGATGAATTAGGTTTAAATAATGTTTCCGCTACTCAAATAAGAGCTGAACAAGTGAAAGCGAGATACCATTTTGTCGTAAGCCGGGCCGTAACGCGACTAAAACCTTTTTATCAATGGATCAAAAATAGATTCGAGCCCGAATCTTTCAATGAATTACCTAACGGGTTACTTTACTTAAAAGGAGGTGACCTCAATGAGGAATTGAAAGAAGCGAAAAAGAAATATCAGCTTTTTCAACTTTCCGATTTCTATGAGGAGCCTTTTTTCGAAACGAAAAAGATCGTCTATGTAAAGGCAGGCTAACCCTTATCTTTAGTCGTCTGGTCCTCGATCAATCAACTATTTTTACGATCTTTAATCTTGGAATCACAATTCCACAAACCACTACTGACATCTTTTTATGTATTTAATTTTTGATACGGAAACCACTGGGTTACCGCACAACTATTCCGCTCCCATTACTGACCTTAATAACTGGCCCAGACTAGTTCAAATAGCATGGCAGCTTCATGGTAATGACGGCTCGCTTATCTCAAATGAAAACTTCATCGTTAAGCCAGAAGGCTTTACCATACCTTTTAACTCCGAAAAAGTACATGGTATATCCACTAAGCGTGCCTTGGCAGAAGGTCATGACTTAAAAACCGTTCTTGATCGTTTTTCAGAGGATCTGGCTAAAGCTAAAACAGTGATAGGTCATAATATTGACTTTGATAACCGGATCGTAGGGGCAGAATTTGTTCGTGTTAATGATGAAACCAAAGGAAATGAGCTACAGGAATTTCAAAAAATTGACACGGCTGAGGTATCCAAGGAATACTGCCAACTGGCCGGAGGAATTGGAGGCAAGCTCAAGTCGCCGAAGCTGATCGAGCTTTATGAGAAATTATTTGGTGAACCTTTTAACGATGCACATGACGCAGCTTATGATGTAGATGCCACCTCAAAAGCCTTTTTTGGCTTGATACATGAAAAAGTAGTAAAACCTCTTGACGGTACACCACTTGCAGATATCAGGTATGAAGCACCTAAGTTAGACGATGCTAATTTTGCTAAACAAGATAAATCAGCGTCCCAAGACCTTGGCGGAGACCGAGCCGCTGCCCAAAACATTGAGGAACCGTTTGTACACCTTCACGTTCATTCGCAATACTCCGTTCTTCAAGCCGTCCCTAACATCAAAGGGCTAATTGCGAAAGCCAAAGAAAACGAAATGCCAGCCGTGGCGCTCACTGATCTGGGCAACATGTTTGGGGCTTTCAAATTCGTTAGAGAAGCGCTGAACAATGAAATTAAGCCTATTGTAGGCTGTGAGTTCTACGTGGCAGAAGAAAGGTTAAAACTTAAGTTCACCAAGGACAATCCGGACAAACGTTATAATCAGCTACTCCTCGCGAAGAACAAAACCGGTTATCATAATCTCGCCAAACTGAGTTCGCTAGGTTATACCGAAGGCCTCTATGGGATTTACCCCCGGATTGACAAGGAGTTGATCAGCCAATATGCTGAGGGTGTTATTGCTTTAACCGGTGGGCTATATTCTGAGATTCCCTCATTAATCTTAAACGTGGGCGAACACCAAGCTGAGGAAGCTTTTCAGTGGTATCTCGAAGTATTTAAGGAAGACTTCTATGTAGAGCTTATCAGACATAATAGAGAAGAAGAAAATCGGGTAAATGATGTGCTGCTCGAATTGGCTAAAAAGTACGATGTTAAGGTAATAGCTGCCAATGACGTTTATTACTTGAATCAAGAGGATTCTGAAGCACATGATGTACTGTTATGCGTTAAAGAAGGTGAGATGAAATCCACCCCTATCGGACGGGGAAGAGGTTTCAGATTTGGTTTCCCTAATGATGAGTATTACTTCAAATCCCAGGATGAGATGAAGATGCTATTCAGCGATATTCCAGAAGCTATTACTAACCTTACCGAGCTGATCGGAAAAATTGAGGAATACAAGCTAGATAGGGACGTGTTGCTGCCGGCTTTTAATATTCCTGGTGAATTCAAAGACCCAGAGGATGAAAATGATGGAGGCAAGCGTGGAGAAAATGCTTATTTGCGCCACCTAACTTATGAAGGCGCCAAACAGCGGTACGATATACTGAAAGATGAAATTACCGAGCGCATTGATTTTGAGCTGGAAACCATAGCTAATACCGGATATCCCGGATACTTTCTAATCGTTCAGGATTTTACTCGAAAAGCGCGGGATATGGGTGTTTCAGTAGGTCCGGGTAGAGGTTCTGCAGCTGGTAGTGCCGTAGCGTATTGCATAGGTATTACCAATGTTGACCCCATAGCCTATGACCTCCTGTTTGAGCGTTTTCTAAACCCTGATAGGGTATCACTGCCTGACATTGACATCGATTTTGATGATGAAGGACGAGATAAGGTAATTCAATACGTTATTGATAAGTATGGGAAAAATCAGGTCGCTCAGATCATAACCTATGGCACTATGGCCGCCAAGTCTAGTATTCGGGATGCGGCCCGGGTGATGGAACTGCCGCTTATGGAAGCGAATGACCTGGCCAAGCTTGTTCCTGAAAGACCGGGAACCACCTTGGACAAGGCTTTTAAGGAAGTTAAAGATCTAGAGGAAATCAGAAAGGGAAGCGACCTAAAGGCTAAAGTCCTTAACCAAGCAAAAATCTTGGAGGGTTCCGTTCGCAACACGGGCACACACGCCTGCGGAGTTATCATCACTCCTGATGATCTTACCAAATTTGTCCCGGTCTCCACAGCCCGTGATAGTGAGATGTTGGTTACTCAATTTGACAATAGTGTAGTTGAGAATGCCGGGATGCTAAAAATGGATTTTCTGGGTCTCAAAACGCTTACGATCATTAAATCTGCCTTAAAAATTATTAAAGCAAGGCATGGAGTGGATATTGATATGGATGAAATCCCTCTGGATGATCAGCTTACCTATGAGTTATATCAAAAAGGGCTGACCAATGGCACTTTTCAGTTCGAATCGCCCGGTATGCAAAAGCACCTTCGGGGACTGAAACCTGATAAATTCGAGGACCTGATCGCCATGAACGCCTTGTACCGTCCGGGCCCTATGGAGTATATTCCAAATTTTATTTCCAGGAAGCATGGTGATGAAGAAATCAGCTACGATATAGCCGAGATGGAGGAATACCTGGCGGAAACCTACGGTATTACGGTATACCAAGAGCAGGTCATGCTTTTATCGCAAAAACTAGCAGGTTTCTCTAAAGGCGATGCTGACGTATTGAGAAAGGCGATGGGGAAAAAAATCCTTGCCTTACTGGAAAAGCTTAAACCCAAATTCATTGACGGAGGTAAGGAGCGTGGCCATGAACCTGAGATACTCGAGAAAATTTGGAAAGACTGGGAAGCCTTTGCCGCTTATGCTTTTAACAAGTCTCATTCTACCTGCTATTCATTAGTCGCTTACCAAACAGCTTACTTAAAGGCACATTACCCAGCTGAGTACATGGCCGCCGTGTTAACACATAATCAAAGCCAAATAGAGAAGGTCACTTTTTTCATGGAGGAATGTCGAAACCTTGGTATTAAAGTTCTTGGCCCACACGTTAACGAATCTTACAAGGATTTTGCCGTGAATAAAGAAGGTGAAATACGATTTGGGTTAGGGGCTATTAAGGGGTCAGGAGAGGCTGCCGTAGAAGCCATTATCGAAGAACGAAAATCAAACGGGCCCTTTAAAGATATCTTTGAATTCGCAGAACGTGTGAATCTCCGACAAGTCAATAAGAAGACTTTCGAATGTCTGGCCATGTCGGGAGCTTTTGATTGCTTTGAAGACCATCATAGAAGGCAATATCTACATGCCGTTGATGGTGATACTACACTCATCGAAAAGGTGATAAAATATGCGAACAAAATGCAGTTAGAGGCAGAAAGCGCACAAGCATCACTTTTTGGCGGAGATAGTGGTATGGATACCCCTAAACCATCAATCACTTTTATCGAACCTTTTGGGGATATCGAAAAGCTTAACATTGAGAAAGAGGTAGTGGGTCTCTATATTTCAGGTCATCCACTTGATAAGTTTCAATTTGAAATTGAAAATTTCTGTAATACGGAACTTACAGCCATGAATGATCTTCAAGTATTACAAGGTAAGGAGATACGTTTAGCCGGTATAGTTTCTTCATTTGCACACCGTACTACCAAAGGGGGCAAACCTTTTGGCACATTGACCCTAGAGGATTACAACGGCAACTTTACCTTTTTTCTTTTTGGGGACGACTATATTAAGTTCAAAGAATACTTGATGCAGGGTTGGTTTCTCTTTGTTCAGGGCGTAGTAGTAGAGCAAAAATGGGGTGATAATAGACTAGAGTTCAAAATACGAAATATTCAATTACTCAATGACCTTCGTGATAAAAAAACAAAAGGTGTGGTGGTAAATATGTCACTTAATGAAATAACAAAAGAGATAATTAATGAAATGGAAGTCCTCTGCAATGAATTCAAAGGTGAATGCTCCTTTCAAATGAATTTAATCGATCAAGAAGAGGAAATCGCCGTTGAACTCATGTCAAGAAAGTATAAAGTTAATCCCAGTAATGAGCTGATCGATCGGCTTAAGAAAATGCCCGAAGTAAACTGCAAAATATTGCTTTAAAACTTTTCAAGGTAGAATATCGGACCGTAGTTTCTCTTACCTTTGTTCTTTATTGGGTATCCAAAAATCTAATGAAAGCATTCCAAGCGTTAGTTTATTTACTTTTATTCTTTTTTATCAGTTGTAGCCAGCAGTTAGCCACCAACAAATCTGATAATCCGCTTTCTATCGATCGAATAGCTAAAGATCTGCCACCAGAGCTTATACAGCAGTATGTTCTAGCGTATGTAGATACTACGAAGCAGTCTGTTTATACGCTTAATTCAGGCATCAAAACCTCTCACCAGGAAATCAAAGACCTTTACAGGTACAATCAGTATAATTTATTCTGGACCACGCTTACTGCGCCCAACACAGATGCCAAAAATTTACTTAACGGACTCTCCGAATCGTTTGAACACGGACTGAATCCTAATCATTACCTGACAGATTCACTACTTGAAGAGTTTGAAACTACTTATGCATACAACCAGGAAATTAATATTCTGGATTTGATACAGTTAGATGTGAAGTTGAGTAGCGCTTATCTCACCTTTACCAGTGATTTACATCACGGACAGATCAACCCTTTGTTATTGGGAGAAGAATGGCAATTAAGCAAAAAACACACTGAATTAGCTCCGTATTTGGCAGGCAAAAGCTTTAAGGAAGGAGTAAAAATGATATCTCCCAAAAGCCAAAAATACCTGGCGCTACAAAAGAAACTTAAAAGCTATATCGCCTTAGAAAATGAAGGGGGCTGGCCAAATATACCGGATTCTATGAGAGTGGCTCTAGATGAGTCAAATCCGGCTATTCATCTACTTAGAGATCGACTCTATTACTCTGGTGATTACAGTAAAGGGCTCGCCACCACTTCTAGAGGATTAACCTTTGATAAAGATCTGAAAAATGCGCTTATCACTTTTCAAGCCAGACACGGATTGAAGCCCGACGGTGTGTTAACGCCCGAAACTATCAACGCGCTGAATATACCTATTGAGCACCGCATCGATCAAATTAAAATCAACATGGAGCGCTTAAAATGGCTCCCTGAGCAGGAGAATGAACGCACTATCGTAGCTAACATTCCTGATTTTACTTTGACCCTTTATAGAAAATCTAAAGAGGTCAAATCATTTAAGATCATAGTGGGTAAGGAGAGTAGCAGAACTCCAATTTTGAAAAGTAAAGTAGAGTACATCAGATTTAGCCCGAGTTGGTTCGTTCCCAATATCAGTTTTAATCGACATATATTACCCAAGGTTAAGAAAGACCCTAACTATTTGGATAAACTGGGGTATAAGCTATACGCTAAAAACGACCTCAAAGGAGAAAATCCTATTGATTCCGAATCTGTTAAATGGAGTGAAATTGACGTAATTAACAGCAAATTCAAAGCACTACATACCCCTAATGTAGAAGATGGCATGCTGGGTAAAATTAAATTTGGAATGCCTAATAAAGAGGGTTTATTTATTTGCGATGCAGTGAATCCAGCGCTTTTCAATTTTTCCTTTCGTGCCTTTAATTTCTCTTCTATCAGTGTAGAAAACCCAGAGCTACTGGCCAAATACCTGTTAAATGACAAACACTGGGATATAATGACTATTCAAGAGAAAATGGCTAATTCCAGACCGGAAAGTATCCCTATTTCTGATGTAGTGACGGTAAATATAGTCTATCTTACGGCTTGGGTAAATGATAAGGGCCAGCTACAGTTCCGAAATGACATCTACGGATACGATACTCTTCATGCCGAGTTGCTTCACCTAGAAAACGAACGATGGAATCAGGAGTAGGCAACAGCAAATGATAGATCATTATTTGCAAATATTAGGTTTGCAAAGAGGTGCAGGCCCAGAGGAAGTGAAGATCGCCTTTCGTAGGCTGGCAAAAAAATATCATCCGGACAAAAACACATCAGAAACGGCAAAACAAAAGTTCATAACCATTCATGAGGCTTATAAGTTTTTGCTGGACGCTGGTACCCAGCCACCTCACGAGATATCCCATTCTGATGCGAATAATAACACACCTCATACCTACAGGGAATGGCAAGAGCAAGCTCGAGCTTACGCTTTTCAAAAGGCCAAAGAAGCTGAAGAGGAACAAAGAAAGATACTCTTTAAGATTTACGCCTTTTTTAACTATTTCGCTCTACTGATCCTGGCTTTCAATCTTTTGATCAGCATAGATTACTTTTTACCCAAAAACCAGGACAAACAATCATTAACAGGCGTTTGTAAGGTCATTGAAACAGACAGGTATGGTCGCTCGCATTATAAGTACAATGATTTCCAATTTTCTAAAGTTAGACTGCGCGCAGACATTTATGAGAGCAAGAAGTTAATAGGATCAGAGGAGGCTGAAATCACGTCAACACCTTTATTGGGTACGCTTCTTTACGCACGGTTTAGGTTGAATGACCAAGTGGTAGACCTTAAACCGGCACTTAGCATTTATCGAATTTTTGTCTATTTGATACCGGGTGTATTTTTATTTCTTATTGGCTATTACGCTACTCATAAAAGAAGTCACAATAAGCTGACATTTGCGATAACAGCCCTGTTCGCACTTGTAATTCAGCTTTATATTTTCATTTCGTTTTAAGGTTACTTCTTTAGAACTGTAAACTCTACGCGCCTATTGAAAGCCCGGCCCTCATCGGTGTCGTTAGATTGAAGCGGTACAGTTTCACCGTACCCTTTGGCTAACAATCGAAATTCATCGATACCGTTTTCAATCAGGTAATTTACTACCGCTTCTGCCCTGCCCTGAGATAGGTTTATATTGTAGTCATCACCTCCTTTGCTATCCGTATGTCCGGCTATTTCTATTTCTAAAGATGAGTTACTATTTAAGAATTCTACCACCTTATCCAGTTCTACAAAAGATTCTGATTTTAATGTAGTCTTATCAAAGTCAAAAAAGATATTCTCTAACCGCACCGTAGTTCCTATTTCAATAGGCATCAGGTAAATATCTTTGGTCAGAAGGGTTTGTTCTTCAGTAAGATATTGTACACTGTCCAAACCGTTAATGTACCCTTCTGCTTTTGCAGTGATATTGTACCAAGCCAGATCTACGAGTTCAGTTTCATAATATCCATTCTCCAGTCTTTTCCTGTAGATACGATCACCTTCTGCTTTTTCAATTTCAAGTAGTGCAGGTATAATTTCATCCGTTTTTTGATCATATACCGTACCTGAAAGCAGTGCATTTTTCTTTAATGGTATTAAAGAAAAATCCTTAATCATAACGGTATCACTCATTACTCTACCCACTTCTAATTCACCGGGGGTATTTGCATATCCCTCGCTAGACACTATGAAACTGTAACTTGTCTGAGGGTCAATTTCAATGGTGCTGTAAGTGCCTTCACCATTTTCTACCTTTACGGTATCCACTGGTACATCACCTTTCGAAATTATGATGTTCGCTCCAATACTGTCACCCGTTTTTTGATCAGATACAAAGCCTCTCAAAGTAATGTTAATGGGTTTTTCGATCAGCTGAAAAATATCAAGGTTGCCACCGTCAATGGTTCTGCCCGATTGTGTGGTAAATATATTTCCGTAAGTATCAATGGACATGTAGCTATCAAAAGCTCGTGTATTGAGCGGCCGCCCTACATTTACAGGAGCTGACCAGTTGAGCCAGCTATCATCTAATCTTGTACTTTTCCAAATATCCATGCCGCCAACGCTGCCTTCTGTCTTCCGATTGCTAGCGAAATACATGGTTTTATCATCCGGAGCTAGAAAGGGACCAAACTCATCTCTACTTGTGTTTAGCGGTGCAGCCAGCTTTACTGGCCTTGTCCATGAATCGCCTTGTTTTTGTGTTAAATACAAATCACTGAAGGTAGAATTCTCCTTCTCGCTGAAGTAAAGGATCATATAATTACCTGTGGCAGACATAGATGCACCATAAAACTTACCTTGATTCATTTTTTTGAAATCAGTGACCTTTAGCTCTTCCGGTTTAGACCAGCTATTGCCAGAGCGATGGGTGAATGAAAAACCGGCTGAATTTTTCCCTGAGCCACCCATGATCAATAATGTGTTGCGATCAGGCATTACTGTGAATACCTGATTTGATCTATTATTGTTTAGGGGGGCACCTAGTCGTTCTGCAGGACCCCAGATACCTTCTTCGGTTAAATGAGAGACCCAGATATCCTGGCTATTTTCCTTGCCATAGGTGTTTTCAGGGTGATTTTTAACAAAGAAATATAGATTTTTACCATCTGCCGAAACCACAGGCGCACCTTCATGAAAACCCGTATTTACTTTTCTACCCAGGTTTTTAAGCTCGTAGTGAGCATCATATTCCTGAGCATTTAAGTTCGCTACTATCAGACAAAACAAAAGCACTAAATACTTCATCGAACTATATATTACTTAAAGCGGCACAAGGTAAGTAAGTATGTATAAAAAGTAAAGCTGATTTTAGCAATAAATCTTTTATTGGAAGCTTTCGTTAAATCATGAATGAGGCTGATATTCTCCTGCATTACAACTACGCTTTCGGTAAGTTTTCTTTTAGCGCAGGAAAGTCAGGTAGAGATAGTTGGTCGAGTCATAAATGCTGAAAGCAAAGATCCTGTACCCTTCGTACATATAGTGAATAATTCCAAGAACATTGGAACCACGAGTAACACGGAAGGGCGATTCTGGATTAAAATGTATAGCTCTGATACCCTTACTTTTTCAGCCATAGGTTTCAACAAATATACATTTACACTGCAGGAGAATATGGATAGGGATAAGCTCTTAGTTACCATAGCATTGAATTTATCCACTATGGAACTTCAACCGGTTAAGGTATTTGCTTATCGTAATGAAGAGTCTCTAAAGAAAGCGATCATTGATACCGAAGTTCCTATAGAAGAAAGTAATCGCATGGAATTACCGGGGTTCTATTACGGTCCTGAAAAGAAACCAAGGGATGTCCACTTCGGCCCTGCCGGAATAGCTGTTACTGGGCCATTTACACTTTTATCCAGAAAGTTTGGTAAAGAAGCTAAGGAAAACAAAAAAGTGGCCAAATTCACTGAAAAAACGCGTCAAAGAAAACAAATAGATTATAAATACAATAGAGAAGTTGTTAAAGAGCTAACCGGTTTAAAGGAGGATAAAGTAGATGAATTTATGATTTTCTGTCAGTTAAAAGATTCTTTTCTGGATCCGGCAAGTGAATATGAAATAGCTGTTGCGTTGAATCAGTGTTTGGTAGATTTCAACCGTGTAACACTAGCGGATTCAGTGAATAATGATCCGGAAAATCATTGATTAAGCATGACATTTTAAAAGAATAATTACTTTTACAATGTGAAAA
>JBCCSU010000111.1:0-14835 GCA_039199635.1 Bacteroidota bacterium
CCGCTCACCAACAATGACCTCAGAAATATGAGCCTTGAGTTGTTCACCTAGAGTGAAAGAGCCATAAACACTTCGAAAGTCAAAGAATATAGTGGATAACATGAGTGCCTTTTCTGCCGGCTCTTTGATCCAGCCGGTAAAATATTCTTTCCAATCTCTTAAGGGTTGACACCACTTGGTATTTGAGGCCATCATATCGGCTGGGCAGTTTTCAAATCCGGCCGATTCTAACACAGTATTTACGCGAGAAGCTAACTGCTTAAAATAACCTTGAACTTCTTCAAAAATCTCGGGTTCAATATCTTCAAAAAGAATAGCATTATCCTGATCGGTCCTAATCAATTGTTCTTCCCGACCCTCACTGCCTAAGCATAGCCAACAGAATGAAACTGGTGGCTCACCCTGCTCATATTTCATATCTTCTAGTGAAAGCTCAATGGCACGTTGGATCAGTACATCGTTGATATGAGTGGTCAGTGAAGAAGTTAATGCCATTGACACATTTTGTTCCAGGTAGAATTCAATAAGGCCGTCTGCCCTGTTTCTTAAAATAGCCAGCTCCGAAGTTGAATTGGCTTCCTCCATAGCGTACGCTAAAGCCACTGGGTGATTTTGTTGAGCCGCCATAAGATCACGCTCACTCAACATTCCTATAGGATATCCGTTATCCGTTATACATATATGACGAATCTTACTCTTAAGCATCTGTAGCAGATAGGAAGATAGAGGTTTACCAACAGACATGGTTACCACATTTTTGGACATGATCTTAGAAATTGGTGAATCCAAACCTGCCTCTCCCACACTGACCTTTTTTCTAAAATCCGTATCGGTGACTATCCCAACGATATCAGCACCCTCGCATATTACAACAGAGCCTACATTCTGTTCATTCATAAGTTGCGCCACATTTCTAATAAGATCGTTAGGCGTAGCTGCAATTAGCGCACGCTCCGGAGGGGTTAGGGGCCGATTCCAATTAAGTAACGAACCTGAATCCTGAAGGGGTATAGATTTGGTTTCCATATTGAATGAGGTCTGTCCACCAGCTAAGCCAGCGGCAAAGAATAGCGCAACTGAACTTTGCTTTTCTAGTAGTGGTTTAAACAGTTCTATGGGAACTCCATATATCAAACATTCTTCAGGGCATCTCGCATGAAAGACATAAGGCTTACCCGTAAGCATAGCTCGAACACCAAAGAGGTCTCCTTCGTCACAAATATCAACTAACGTGATCTGGTCATTTTCCTCTCGCTCCAGGTGCACCAACCCCTCCTTCACAATGTACAAAAGCGCTGACTTTTCGTCTCCCTGATGAAAGACGTAATCAGCTGTACCGAAATATTTTACTACAACAGCTTTGCTCAGCTCATCCAGATCTTCCTGCTGGAGCCCGTCAAATGGTGGATAGAGCCTTAAAAAATCAGCTACCCGTGAAGCAATAAGGTTAGCCATTACGTCTGTTTTTAGGTTAATGGTTATTGAGTCACCAGGTTAATGGAATGGCCCTATCCTAATAACTCAATAACTGATCACTATTTCGCTCCATCCATGATCTGATCCACTACTTCAGGGTTTAGAAGTGTGGAGGTATCACCCATATTACCGGTATCGGCCGAAGCAATTTTCCTTAAGATCCTCCGCATGATCTTACCGGACCTTGTCTTAGGCAAGCCGGGTACAATTTGTACTTTGTCCGGTTTGGCGATTGGTCCGATTATCTTATTAACCGTCTCTCTGATCTCTTGTATCAGGTTGTCTTCCGATCGGCCCTCCATATCGCAGATGACATAGGCATAAATACCCTGTCCTTTGATATCATGCGGGTAACCCACAACCGCAGACTCCACTACTTTCGGGTGTTCATTAATAGCATTTTCTACTTCCGCAGTACCCATTCTATGACCGGAGACGTTGATCACATCGTCCACACGGCCCAGGATTCGGTAGTAGCCGTCCTCATCACGTTTCACCCCATCTCCTGTAAAATAGTAGCCCTTAAATGACGAGAAATAGGTCTGTCTACAACGTTCGTGGTCACCGTATGTAGTGCGAAGCATTGATGGCCATGGGAATTTAACACATAAATTACCTTCCACACTATTTCCTTTTAACTCGTTGCCATCATTATCTAAAACAGCCAACTGAATACCGGGCAGCGGCAATGTAGCATAGCTTGGCTTGGTCGGTGTTACCCCGGCAATCGGTGAAACCATAATACCTCCGGTTTCTGTTTGCCACCAGGTATCCACGATAGGGCATCGTCCCTTACCTACATGATCATGGTACCAGTGCCATGCCTCCTCATTAATGGGCTCACCTACTGAACCTATTACTTTTAAAGAGCTAAGATCATGAGGCTGAATAGGCTCAGTTCCATAGGCCTGTAATGCGCGTATAGCTGTTGGTGCCGTGTAGAATTGATTTACCTTATGCTTGTCGCAGATTGCCCAAAAACGCCCGGCATCTGGGAAAGTGGGTACCCCTTCAAACATAATACTCGTAGCTCCTGCTAAAAGTGGTCCGTAAACAATGTAGCTGTGTCCAGTAATCCATCCCACATCTGCGGTACACCAATACACATCGCCTTGAGAATATTGAAATACGTTTTGGAATGTATAGTTTGTATATACCATATACCCACCGCAGGTGTGGACCACTCCTTTGGGCTTTCCGGTAGATCCTGAAGTATAAAGTATGAACAACATATCTTCAGAGTCCATGATCTCTGCTTTGTTATCCGTACTTACCCCTTCGGTCGCTTCATGCCACCATATATCTCTACCCTCCTTCATTGTCACCTCATCACCGGTTCGATGAAGTACAATAACTTTCTCGATTGTATTTGTGTTTTCCAGAGCTTCATCTACCACTGCTTTTACCGGTATCTTTTTATTTCCTCTGAAATTACCATCGGAGGTTAATACCATTTTGGCCTGACAGTCATTAATTCGATCCGCCAGAGAGGTAGCCGAAAAACCTGCAAAAACCACAGAATGTACAGCTCCTATACGCGCACAGGCAAGCATAGCGACTGCGGCCTCGGGTACCATAGGCATGTAGATAATCACTCGATCACCCTTTTCAATACCTTGAGCTTTCATGGTATTGGCAAACTGACAAACCATATCATGTAACTCTCGATAGGTAATAGTTCGCACAGCCTCCTCAGGATCATTAGGTTCCCAGATTATCGCTGGTTTGTCACCCAAAATAAACAGATGGCGTTCCAAAATATTCTCTGTAATATTCAATTTCGCATTCGTGAACCACTTTACATCCGGACCTTCAAAGTCCCAATCTACTACCTTATCCCATCGTTTGTGCCAGTGGAATGAATCCGCAACACGGGACCAAAACTCTTCCGGGTTTTGTATGCTTTTAGAATACTCATGTATGTATCCACTCAAGGTTTGAATTTTATTACTCATAGTTCTATAGGTTAATCGTTTTAATTGGCTAATTCATTTACTTTATCCACTAGTTTCTTAGTGGAAAACGGCTTGGTCATGTAGAAATCTGCTCCTACCTGATAGCCCTTATCAAAATCGCTTTCTTTTCCTTTCGCTGTTAGAAATACTACTTTGATATTTGCATTTACCTTCTTTTTGATGAATTCGCATACCTCATACCCATCTACTTCAGGCATCATAATATCCAGAATTACTACATCCGGGAGTTCATCCTGAACTGTTCCAAGCGCCTCTGCCCCATCTCTGGCGATAAAAACTTTGTAGCCATTTTTTTTCATTAGAAACTCCAATGACATAAGGATATTAGGTTCGTCATCTACTATTAGTACCTTTTTCATAGCTTTAATTTAGGCAAACTAAAGGCGACCACAGCCCCGGATTCTTTCCCATTTTCAATCCAAATAGATCCTTGGTGTTTATCAATGATCTTTTTACAGATGGTAAGACCTAAGCCCGTTCCCTCGGGCTTCTTCAAGGTCTGATTCCGAGCTTGATAAAAGGCTTCAAAGATTAATTTCTGACTGTCATTGGGCACTCCCGGGCCATTGTCCGACACAGATAATTCTACGGATCCGTTTCTCACACTTGTGGTGATAGTAATCTCTCCGTTAGAGCTATCGCAAAACTTGATCGCGTTAGAAACCAGGTTTAGGATCACCTGAACTAACCGATCGCGGTTTCCTTTAACAAGTGGCAGTTTTCCATGAAGGTTAGTATTCAGCATAATACCTTTTTCGGTAATCAGTTGCTTGACCTTCCTAACCGATTCGGTCACGACATCATTTAAATGAATAGTGCTAAAAGGTATTTCTAATTTTCCGGATTCCATTTTTTCCAAATCCAGCACCTGATTGATCAGCCGTTCCATACGTTTAGTTTCCTCCACTACGGTATCGAGGAATTTAGCACGTTCCGCTGTTTCTAGATCTTCATTGTCATTTATAATCTCGGAAAGCGCCCGAATAGAGGTGATAGGCGTTCGCATTTCATGTGTCACGGTAGAGATGAATTCATCCTTCAGCTTATCAAGCTTGGTCAGCTCTTCGTTGGCTTCTCTTAACTTGACACCTGCTGTCTCCAGTTCTTCAGACTTTTTCTTGAGTTCCTTATTATCAGTAATGTACCGCTGTGTTTCTTGCAGAATATTGAATACTTCTTCCAACTTTATTTCCTCTTCCTTAACTACTGAAGACATGAGAATACGGGCGGACGCAGAACCTACGGCACCTGACAGCAACTTTTCTGCAAAGTTCACTACTCTAAAGTCTGCCTCGATAGTACTCTGTTCTATGGCATTGCGGTCGGAAAAACGTTCGAAAGCAAGGTCAGTTCTTCTCTTACCCAAAAACATAGAAAGCAAGCTCTTAATGTCTGTTATAAAGGCCTGTCCCTTCCACACGATCGCGCTTTCATAAACGGTGGAATACTTAAAAATATCTACAAAAACTTCCGCCTGATTCGTTTCCTTTATGGATTGTGTAGTTAAGGACGAAACCCCAACATAGGCCAATCCATTAAATAAAATGCTCCACATAAAACCTTGGGCCACATTGTTGGAAAAATCTACTCCTAGGAAGGCCTGAGGCCGAAGCCATTTCACGCCAAACAGCCCTTTATCCAAGATCTCAGGACTTAACAGATCGGCATTTACAATAGTAGGCAGCACAAGGGTAAAACCCCAAATCAGAAACCCAACCGTAAGGCTTGCTATGGCACCTTTAT
Source organism: Bacteroidota bacterium (assembly GCA_039199635.1). GTDB lineage: Bacteria > Bacteroidota > Bacteroidia > Cytophagales > Cyclobacteriaceae > Fulvivirga. Next base: position 5,196 of record JBCCSU010000111.1, read on the forward strand.
AATTGCCTCCCTTCCAAAACATCCCTCCAATGGCTGAGGGCGCGAACTGAGCAACTCCGACAAATGATATCAAACCAATCGAAACCAGAGGAAAAGGTTGCCCAATGTATTTAAAGTATAAATAAGCCAGCATAAGCATAACCACGATCATAATTTGCCTTCCTCGGAGGACCACTTTGTTTAACCTTGGGTTTAGTCTTTTGGAAAGGAACTCATTTCGTAATATCCCAGGGATCATTAGGTTATTACTGATCATAATACTCAGTGCAGATGTAGATACAATGATCATACTGGTAGCTGCGGAAAAACCTCCTAGGAACACTAAAAGTGCTAAAAAGGTATTGCCCTGGGCCAGTGGCATCGCAAGGACATAGGTATCGGCATCTACAGCGTTTTCCGGAAAAAGTAGATTTCCGCCTAAGGCAATTGGAAGCACAAAAATATTGATCAGAAAAAGATATAAAGGGAAAAGCCAGATCGCTTTCTTCAAATGATTTTCACTATTATTCTCCTTTATGGCCACATGAAATTGCCTGGGAAGTAGTATTATGGCAAAGAAGGATAATAAGTTAAGCCAAAACCAATCCCCATACCCATCAACATGGTCTATGGTGGTGAGTCGTTCAAAATAGGGTAACTCATTTGATTGCAAAAAGATATCGGAAAAACCATTGAATAGCCCATAAGTAACGTAGAGCCCTAGCACCAGAAATGCGAATAATTTGAATAAAGACTCAAAAGCAACCACTGTAATCAGACCTGTGTTTTTTTGACTGGTATCAATTTTTCGAGAGCCAAAAAAAATGGTGAAAACGGCTAAAATCGCCATTAAGTAAAATGCGGAGTCATTGAAAAAAAGTCCCCTTGACTCATTGACATCTGCGTTAAAAATTCTGAAACTGCTAGATATCGCCTTTAACTGAATGGAAATATAAGGAATGATGGCTAAGATGCAAATGACCGTGGTAAATGCACCTAAAAATAAACTTTTGCCGTATCGTGCCGAAATAAAATCGGCGATTGAAGTAATTCTTTGCGCCTTACAAATTCTGATGATCTTGCGTAGAACAAGCCAAAATAAAGGAGCCATTAGAATAGGTCCCATATACGTAGTTAGAAAATCTAGACCCTGGTTGGCAGCGCGACCTACACTCCCATAGAATGTCCAGGCAGTACAGTAAACCGCCAATGATAGCGCATAGATGTAGGGACTCGAAAGCCACCGCTTATCTGCATTTTTTTCAGCCCATCCTGCGATAATAAAAAGTAGACCCAGGTAGGCTGAGGATAATATGATGACTATCCATTCAATACCCATTACTATCGTCAGATTTTCCTTTTCTAACTACAAGAAAGCTGGCTAAAATCATCAATAACCAGATAAAAGCAAGATAGATAGGTAATACAGGTAACCCATAGATCATAGATGGTTTGTTAGCAACTGCTACAAATGGATAATGTAATGCCAGCGCCATGGCAATAAAAATTACGATCAAATAGGTAATGGCTCTCTTGGACATGACCTTACTTTAAGGTAAGGAATCCTATTTTAAACAGTATTTCCAAGAAACCAAGTAGCATTATTCCAATCAATAATGAAGTGACAAATGTCATGTTAAAGGCAGATTCAATGATGAATCTGCCCGTTAACGTGATTACTCCATATATCGTTAGAAATAGGATAGTAGCGTTTCTACTTAACTTCATAATAATTCGAATCTAATGATCTTGAGCTGCTCCTGCTCCTCTAGGGAATCGGATGTTATCTACAATTTCTTGCACTTCCTGAGGTGGTGCCGCCCTAACATTACTAACTACTAGTGAAACGGCAAAATTGACGATCATACCAACGGTTCCAAAACCCTCAGGCGATATACCGAACCACCAATCTTCACTTGTGGTAGGTTCACCGATCCAACCTAGTTTATACCGTGCCATGTAGAATATAGTAATGGCCAAACCAGTGACCATTCCGGCTATTGCCCCTTCCTTATTCATACGTTTGTAGAATATTCCTAAAATAATAGCAGGAAAAAACGATGCAGCAGCAAGCCCAAAAGCCAACGCAACAACGGCAGCTACATAATCAGGAGGATTTATACCAAAATAACCGGCTACCATAACCGCTAGCACCGCAGCGCCTCTCGCCAACCATAACTCAGCTTTGTCTGAAATATCGGGAGCAATTTGTTTTTTCACCAGATCATGCGATACAGAGGTTGAAATCACAAGCAGTAAACCGGCTGCCGTAGAAAGTGCAGCGGCCAAACCACCAGCCGCCACCAGGGCAATTACCCAATTAGGAAGATTGGCGATTTCGGGATTAGCTAAAACCATAATGTCACGATCGATAGTCAGCTCATTTTGTTCTTTATCTGCTACATATTGAATCTTACCGTCATTGTTTTTGTCTTCAAAGGTGAGAAGACCCGTTTTTTCCCAATTGCTGAACCAGCCAGGCATCTCAGAATAGCTCTGATCACTGACGGTTTCAATCAGGTTTGTTCGTGCAAAAGCTGCAACAGCCGGAGCCGTGGTATACAGTATAGCAATAAAAACCAGCGCATATCCAGCTGAAATTCGAGCATCTTTCACCCTAGGTACAGTAAAAAAACGGACAATAACGTGCGGTAGGCCAGCCGTACCTACCATGAGCGCAAAGGTGATGAAGAAAACGTCTATTATTGACTTACTGCCATTGGTATAAGCAGCAAAACCTAATTCTTCATGTAAACCATTCAATTTATCTAACAGATAAGTTTCTGTGCCACTAACGGTAGAACCAAATCCAAGTTGCGGAATGGGGTTATTAGTAAGCTGTATGGAAATGAAAATAGCAGGTACCATAAAGGCGAATATTAGAATGACATATTGTGCTACTTGTGTGTAAGTAATACCCTTCATCCCTCCTAAAACAGCATAGAAGAAAACTATTGCCATTCCTATATATACTCCATTATCAATATCTACCTCTAGAAATCGGCTAAAAACTACTCCCACACCACGCATTTGTCCAGCCACGTAGGTAAAAGATACGAAAAGGGCACAGAGAACAGCTACAGTGCGTGCTGTGTTAGAATAGTACCGGTCGCCAATAAAATCGGGGACAGTGAACTTTCCAAATTTTCTAAGGTAGGGTGCCAATAGTAATGCCAACAATACATAACCTCCGGTCCAACCCATGAGATAAACAGCTCCATCATAGCCGGCAAAAGATATAATACCTGCCATTGAAATAAAGGAAGCTGCGGACATCCAGTCTGCTGCAGTAGCCATGCCATTAGCTAACGGAGGAACACCTCCACCAGCTACATAAAATTCTTTTGTAGAACCCGCACGAGACCAAATGGCGATGCCAATGTATATCGCGAATGTGATTCCTACTATTATATAAGTCCAAAGTTGTACATCCATAATCGTTATTCTTTTTCGTCTACATCAAACTCTTTGTCAAGCTTATTCATCCAAGAAACGTAGATAAAAATAAGCGCGACAAATACATATATCGAGCCTTGTTGGGCAAACCAAAATCCAAGCGGAAAGCCTCCGATCTTAATCTCATTTAGCGGTCCTGCCATTAGAATTCCTGCTACGTAGGAAACCACGAACCAGATTATTAGTAGTATGGTGAGGAACTTAATGTTCTTCTTCCAATACAATTTCATTTTTTCTTTATCCATTTCAGTTAGTTTAGGTTTTTATAGAAAGATGTGAGTTTGCAAAACGAGCCCATTTACCCGATCTGGTTCCTCACCTGTGTGGTTATTTAAAGTAGAGCGATACTCAAGTGTGATTTTTGCATGGTGCCCATTGATAAACCAGTTTGCACCAGCCTGGAAAGTATTTCCGGCATTTTCAAATGCCTCATAATCCCTTACACTGTAGGCTATGTAAGGCATAAATCTGCCCTTCTCAGTAAATTCTGGTAATAGATAGCCGACATGCCCATAGAGCGATGAACCGGTACCATAGGTAGTTCCTAATGCATAGTTTTCACCGTAATCGAAGTTATAATATACCGCATAAGCATTAAGTGCACCTTCACCAACAGGAGCATCATAAAAAGCATCAACTGCAAAATGAGTAACATCATTAGCCGAGATGTTGCCGGTATCATCAACCGTAACAGTCCCATCTCCATGGTTGAAGAATCCTACTCCCAGGTTAAATACTCTTTTTTTACCTAGATAGGTACCTACACGGTATGGAAGTTTATTAGACTCCTGATCTAAAAACTGATAATCAAAATATCCTGTAACGATCAGCCCTGCATCATCGGGACCTAACTCACTAACTGCAGTGCCTGTTGCAGCAGCACGTCCTGAATAAGTTACCGTACCCGGTTCAGGGCTTGGACTCGAACCCAAACCATTAACAATGGGCTCGTTCACTGCCAGAGTATATCTCAATTTATCGACTTTACCTTTGGCATAAACACCAAGATGTCTCGCGAATTGATCCGATAATCCGAGCTGTGCCCATGCCTGACGATAATTATCTTGAGTCATAAAATTTAGTGTACTCGCACTGGTCAGACGGCTCAGACCATTCCAATAGTGAAGACCTCCTCCCATGTAAAGTGCATCATTTTGTGTCACCTTAAATTCTGTCCAAGCGCCGTGAAGGAAAAGTTGAGGTCCGTTAATGGTGGAACGACTAGTATTGAAATTGCCAATTGGATCTGCATTAGCTCCCGTCAGCGTATTAAGGCCAAAGTGTGTAAGTATCAAGAATCTCGATGATACTTGAGCGTATGCTAAAAACCTCGACCTGCGTATGCGCATGGTAAAGCTTTGTGGGTCAACGTCATTATCTAGATTACCATCTTCGGCCCATATCTGGTGCCATGAGATAAAACGGACATATTTATTCCCCTTCTCGTTTAGTTTTAGTGTCAGGGGCCTATATGATCTATCCTCTTCGCCTTCCTCAGTCTGCCCTACGGCAGCAATATTGAAAGACAGAATAGCGCAAACCATGACTGCTTTAGTTAGTTTTTTCATGTGATTGAAATTTTAGTTGTCTGAGTATTGAAAGAGACGGCCGTCTAAAACTTCAATGAACCAAGGTTATTTTTTTTGAGCTATAGTGTTCAATTCAGTATATACTTTTGGTAAGTATATAGTTACTATTCACGAAAACGTTCCCACTTTATCACCATAAACTTGTCACCCAATTCTGTGATAAGCATGCCTGATTCTCTTAAATAGTCACTACTAGCGAGTGTTTCTTGGAGCTCAGTATGATTTAAAATTTTATAAGTGGGTCGGTAATCATAGCGTTCAGGAGCTTTTACATTGTACTTCTTTACCCAATTCATAACGGATACATGGCTTACTCCAAGTAGCCTTTCTATCTCACGGTAGCTTACACCTTCCAGGTGCAGTTGAAGTGCCTTAATCACATAATAATCATCAATACTTTTTCCTAACTTATTGACAGTGAAGAAGTAACTGCATTTTTTGCACTTAAACCGCTGGCGGTTATTTATAATCCCGCTTTTGATAGTTTGGGCTGATTCGCACTTTGGGCAATTCGGTTTACGCATAACTATATTAAGTTAGCATATATATATTATTTTAGCAATTTATAGCCAAACTTCTGCCGCTACTGCCACTAAAGCTCCGGCTACTGCCACTCCCAGCTTTTTAGCATTGAAGCTATGGTCAGTGCTACTTTCAAATACTATGGTGGTGGAAATATGCAAAAAATTACCACTTACCAAACCAAATAAAACGGTAAATACCTCTTGTGACGTAGTGTTGGCATTCACAATATGGTTACCCAAGATCATTCCCAGCGGCGAGGCCAAAGAGAACAGTATCAAAAGAATCAATGCTACTCTTCTGCTTTTCAAATAGCATAATAAAATAGTGATTAAAGCAAAAGCCGCTGGTCCTTTGTGCAAAACTATGCCGAATAATAATGCACTCGCTTCGTGCTGCTCATGAATCGTACTGGGATGCGCAAGTAAGGTGCCTTCTAAAACGGCGTGAATTGAAAGAGCCAGAAGTACAGGAAGTGCCGAGGACCATGACTTTTTTTGATCACTTTTATTTTGATGAATATGTCCGTGTTCTACGCCGTTACTGAAATACTCCAGAAGCTGCTGTAGGAAAAATCCAATTAACACATAGATACCCGCAGTAGTAGGATCTTTAGCATCGTGAAATAATTCGGGAAGAATATGAATTACGGTAATGGCAAAAAGATATGCACCTGCAAATACCAGGCTCAGCTTATAGATACCCTTTTTCACATCAGAAATGAGGAAGGCTAATCCGCCGGATAGCAGTGCTGTGAAGAACAGAATTACTAGAAAGAGGGTCATGTCATTGAGCCAGAGAATAAATAAATTACCATGCTACATTACTTTCTGACCACGAAAATCATTCGCTCTGAATCTTCCGGCACATATGGGTTGAAACTATAATCACCATAGATATCTTCGAGTAATAGGTCTGCTTCTCTAAAATAATTAAGAAAATCTAGTCGCCTTATAGCGCGCACGCGCTCCTCATAATGATGAGATCTACCTTGATCTTGAAACTCAATCTCTTTAATGATAAAATTATCATCGCTCAGATACTTTCTTATCTTAAAATTGATGCCTTTGATTATTTTAACTTCCATAGGCTTGAGTGCATGAATTACAGTATATGGATTTAGAAAATCGAGCAAAAACTTTCCCCCCGGCTGTAAAGAAGCAGCTATAGCTTTTATCGCTTTTATATTTTCATGCTCTTCATTAAAATAACCAAAGCTGGTAAAAAGATTTAGCGCTATATTAAATTGATAGCCAAGAACCGGCTCCCGCATGTCGTGCACAAAAAAATGAAGCTTTTCATTCTCAAACTGCTTGGCATGTGCTACGTTTTGTTCAGAAAGATCAAAGCCTGTGACATCAAACCCATTGTCATTTAGATATATTGAGTGACGCCCTTTTCCACAGGCTACATCCAAAATACGATCGTTAGTAGATAGATCTAAGGTCTTGACCAAATTATCTATAAAGTGTTGAGCTTCGGTGTGATCTCTATCATGATAGAGTATATGGTAATAGGGTGAATCAAACCATTCTCCAAACCATTCTCTTCTTTGTGGCATTTATCAAAGGGCTAGAATATAAGGTTGTATATTGGAAGTGCTAAAGCTTTTTAATGAACCATCAGCATCGCTATAAATCAAAAGAGCATCAAATGCCGGATTCCGCCTCAAAAAAGCAATAGCTTGGTCAAGACCAAAAACCATAAATGCGGTGGCCAATGCATCCGCCGTATGACAATTATCAGCAATGACAGAAGCGCTTAAAAGCGTATGCTGTATGGGATATCCTGTGGTAGGGTTAATAGTGTGTCCATATTTAACTCCGTCAATGGTCTGATAGTTAAAGTAATTACCGGATGTAGCCATACCCTTATCCGCCAAACTAATAATACTATGATAGTTTGGTTGGAGTTCTGTAGAATTAGGATCAATGACACCTATACTCCAAAGGGTATCTTTTTGAACATTTCTACCGGCTACGGCAACTTCCCCACCTATCTCTACAAATGCATTCGAAATACCTCTTGATTTTAATAACTCTAAAACTACATCCACACCATAACCTTTAGCAGATGCACTGAAATCAAGTTGTAGTCTATCGTCATTTTTTTGGATTGTGTTCTCCGATATGACCAGTTTATCGTAACCTACAAATTGCATTAAAGAATCTATCGTGGTACTGTCAATGTTTATTTCGTTTTTGTATCCAAACCCCCAAGTATTGATTAGCGGGCCTAAGCTAGGGTCGTATGCACCTTCTGTTAACTCATACATCTCTTTCCCTTTTTCAACCGCATTTTTGAAATAAGGAAGGTCAAAAGTAAAACTTGCCCCTTGATTAAATTGAGATATTTCCGAAGTATCGATATAAGTATTCAGGGATTGGTTAAATACGTTCAGAACGGAATCTACAGCGGTTTTGAAATTGCGGCCTTCAGCATCAAAATAGGTGATATTATAGGTAATAGGTCCCATCGTTTTGCCGGAAAACTGTACGATAACATCTTGCTTTGGCGCCTGCCGATATTTGTAGATAACATACATCACAGAGAGCAAAACAACAGAATAAATGATGTTTTTTGAGCGATTACTCATGCCTTAATTTTGTGGCAAATGTAGTGAATTGGGTAGGCTTATAGTTAAATTAGCTAGAGAATATGAGAGAAGAATACCTGCAGGCGGACGATGAAAATATGAATGCCGCTGAGCGTGAGATCGAGCGTGCTCTGCGCCCATTAAATTTCAGTGATTTTACCGGCCAGCATAAAATAGTGGAGAATGTCAAGGTATTTGTACAAGCTGCTAAAAAGCGTGGTGAGCCTCTAGATCATGTGCTATTACACGGTCCTCCGGGTCTTGGTAAAACTACCTTATCTCATATCGTAGCGAACGAATTGGGTACGAGTATTAAAATAACCTCAGGTCCGATATTAGATAAGCCTGGTGACCTTGCCGGTTTACTGACTAACTTGGAAGACAATGAAGTATTATTTATAGATGAGATTCATCGATTAAACCCTATAGTAGAGGAATACCTCTATTCTGCCATGGAGGATTTTAAGATCGATATTATGCTTGACTCCGGGCCAAGCGCTAGAACAGTACAGATCAACCTCTCCCCTTTTACGTTAGTAGGGGCCACTACACGTTCCGGTCTGCTTACTTCTCCACTGCGTGCCAGGTTTGGTATAAACGCACGTCTCGAATACTATGATTCTAAAATACTATCCGGTATTGTCAAAAGATCTTGCGATATTTTGAATACTCCTATTGACGATGATGCCGCTTATGAAATCGCCCGTAGAAGTCGTGGTACGCCCAGGATAGCAAATAATTTATTACGCAGAACCCGGGATTTTGCAGACGTCAAGGGAGATGGTAAAATCACCAAAGAAATTGCCAAAATGGCCCTCGAGGCCTTGGATGTGGATGAACATGGTTTAGACGAAATGGATAATAGGATCTTGTCCACCATCATTGAAAAGTTCAAAGGTGGACCAGTAGGTATTTCCACCATAGCTACGGCCTGTGGCGAAGAAGCCGAAACGATAGAAGAAGTTTATGAACCGTTTTTGATACAAGAAGGCTATATCAAGCGAACTTCCAGAGGCAGAGAAGCAACAGAACTGGCCTATAAACACCTAAAGATTGTGCCTCCTGGCAAAGTTCAGGGGTTGTTTGATTAAGAATTTTTTTGCGAGCCAGAAGAAGTTTTGGTTAAGTGTATATAGAGACCGCTAAGCGTAAATTTGGCAAAGTGTCGTAATTGAATAAATAATTACCTAACCATTATATTTCATATCTATATCCTGTCGTCCGAAGGAAAACGGTACTCGTACAAGAGCTTTTCGAAGTACTAAATCCTTTAGCGAGTAACTTAACGGCTGGCGAGGGCAGTATTACCATGAAATAATTCCTGTAATCTGGTAACATAGGAAAGTTTAAGCTGCTGATCTAAATGTTCATCCTGCATGATGCCTTGTGCTACTACTAAGGCAAATTCAATAAGTCTTGGATTATTTCTGAAAATTAGTCCCTTCGATAACTGCTCTATCGAAATACTGTAAGATTGGCTATTGAAAGCATCTACAGC
>JBCCSU010000112.1:0-14826 GCA_039199635.1 Bacteroidota bacterium
CTATTGCTCAAAAACGGTCAATGGAACATGCTGATTTCGACACTTGGAATCGGATAAGAAGTGAGAAAATATCTTCGGACGGAAAATATGTAGTTTATCACCTGGCTCCTGGTAAAGGTGACCAAATCATGAAAGCCACTACCGTTCAGGGTAATGAATTGCTAAGCATGCCAAGAGCTGAGAATTCAACGATTACCTATGATTCCAAATATGTCATTTTTCGTATCAAGCCTGCACTCGATTCATTGAACAAAATGAGACGTAATAAGGTGAAGAAAAAAGACCTGCCAAAAGACAGCCTTGGAATTTATGACTTTGAAAATAAGGGAGTGACTAAGATCGCTAGTGTAAAGAATTATAAAAGCCCTAAAAAGTGGAGTGGTTATTTGGCTTATCAATTGGAAGAGATTAAGGCAAAAAAGGATACCGCTAAATCCGATACCACTAAAACCAAAAAGCCTAAAAGGAAAAAGAGTAAGAAGGTGAATAAGAAAAATGGCTATCATTTAATTGTAAGAAGTCTCGAAAATGGTAGTCAGGATACCATAAAGTATGTTTTAGATTATTTGTTTGCTGAAGAGGGCAAAGCATTGATGTACTCAACCACGGGTATGGATAGCACTATTTTACCTGGAGTTTATCACATAGATCTAACTAGTAATACTACTACGCCATTAACTCGTTCCAAAGGAAAATACAAGCAGCTGGCGCTATCCAAAGATGGGCAACAAGCCGCCTTTCTGTCAGATCTGGATACAACTAAAGCACTTCTTAGGAATTTCCAATTGCGATATTGGAAAGCAGGACTTGACTCGGCAACGGTGAAAGCGGATAATAGCAGCGACAGTACCCCCGCCGACTGGGTAGTCAACGAAAATGGTAGCCTGTATTTTTCAGATAATGGTTCCAGGCTGCTTTTCGGGACTTCACCAAAACCTATTGTCCAGGACACTACCTTACTTCCTGAGGAGATCGTACAGGTAGAAATTTGGGGCTACAAAGACAGCCGTTTACATACTCAACAAAACATTGAAGTCGAAGATGACAAAAAGCAAAGCTTCGTGGCATGGATGTCTACAGACAATTTTAGTATAATACAAATAGCCACTGAAGCGGTACCTAACGTTCAGGTAGATGAACATGTAAAAGGCGATTATGCTTTAGGTACATCCAATATACCATACCAGCAACTTATTTCCTGGGAAGGCTGGCCCAGACATAATGATTATTATCTGATTGACCTCAAGAACGGTAATAAAACGATGATCGCCAGGGACGTTAGAGGAAACGGTAATATATCACCTGACGGAAAATACAGCTATTGGTACAACGCTGAAGACTCTGTCTGGTATACTTATAATAACGGCTCTAAGAAGACCATAAAAGCGTCTGAAAAAATACCCACGTCCATGGCGAATGAGCTTATGGATGCACCTAACTTACCTGGCTCATATGGTATTGCTGGTTGGACTGAAGATGACAAGTACCTGCTAATCTATGATCGCTACGATATCTGGCAAGTAGATCCGGAGGGCACACGAAATCCTGTGAACTTAACTAACGGTAGAAGTGATAGAATACAATATCGCTACCTTGACCTTGATCGCGAAGAGCAGAGCATTAATTATAAGTCATTGTTATTAAGTGCCTTCAGTGAAGTAAGCCGAAACAGTGGTTATTATGAACTTAGACCAGGGAAGCCGTTGAAGAAATTAGTCTTTGATAACCATCGCTATCGCAGGCCTATTAAAGCCGAAAAAAGTGACGAGCTCTTTTTCACGAAGGAGAATCATTCCACATTTCCCGATTTACTAGCAAGCACCACTTCATTCAAAAAAATAACGAATTTGAGCAATGCCAACCCAAATATGGACGAATATAATTGGGGTTCTGTAGAGCTTTATAACTGGACGTCCTTGGACGGAATTTCACTGGAAGGATTACTGTACAAACCCGAAAACTTTGACCCCAGCAAGAAGTACCCTATGATCACTTATTTCTATGAGCGAAATTCAAATAACCTGAACCGTCATTGGGGTATTGTTCCGATCCGGTCGATTGTAAATCCTGCCTTCTATGCTAGCAGAGGGTACATTGTATTCATTCCAGACATTGTGTATCGAACGGGTTATCCGGGAGAAAGCTGCTATAATGCGGTGATACCAGGCGTTACCCAGTTGATCAGTGAAGGCTTTGTAGATGAAGAAAACATCGGGGTGCAAGGCCACAGCTGGGGAGGTTATCAGACGGCTTACTTAGTCACGAAAACGAATATTTTCGCAGCTGCCGAGGCAGGTGCGGTTGTATCCAATATGGTCAGTGCATATGGTGGAATCCGTTGGTGGACCGGTTTGAGCAGAATGTTCCAGTATGAGCATACACAAAGTAGAATTGGCGGCACACTTTGGGAATATCCAATGCGATTTATAGAGAATTCACCTATCTTCTATATCGATAAAATCCAGACCCCGTTGCTATTAATGCACAATGATGCAGACGGTCACGTGCCATGGTACCAGGGCATAGAAATGTATGTAGCGCTGAGGAGGTTAGGTAAGCCGTCCTGGATGTTGAATTACAATGGGGAACCACACTGGCCTACCAAGTGGGAGAATATCCGCGACTTCAACGTCCGGATGCAGCAGTTCTTTGATCACTACCTAAAAGATGAGCCCATGCCTAAATGGATGGCGGAAGGCGTGCCCGCTGTACAGAAAGGCATTGATCCTGGATTGGAACTGATGGAGGAATAGAGTTACTTTATTTAGTCGTCCGACCACTTGGAGTGGTCAGACGACTGATTGAAAACTAGGTTTAGAATTATGAAAAAGCCTATCCCTATCTTATTGCTTCTGGCAGCCTGCAATACCAGTGTGAAAATAGATTATGACGAGCCAAAAGCCGAAGATATCCATGGCCTCCTGGACGATTGGCACAAGGCCGCTGCCAATGCCGATTTTGAAAAGTACTTCAGCTATTTCGAAGGTGATAGCTCAATTTTCATGGGCACGGATGCCACAGAGCGCTGGACCATTGTAGAATTCAAGCCATGGAGTAAGCCTTACTTTGATCGAGGAAAAGCCTGGAGCTTCAAAGCCACGGAGCGAGTGGTTTACTTTTCTAAGGATGGAAAAACTTCGTGGTTTGATGAAGTATTAGGTACCCCAAATTTAGGCCCCTCAAGAGGAACCGGAGTATTAACAAAAACAGCAGGTGGCTGGAAAATATCACACTACAATCTTGCCGTGCCCATACCTAACGAGATTGTCGGAAATGTTGTAGAGCAGATTGATAGTGTTTTAAATAAATAATTTTTAGTCGTCAGACCACTCCAAGTGGTCAGACGACTGTTTCTAAGGCAAATTTTGCCTAGAATATTTTATCTCGAATATCATCCGGCATAACTCCCATTGATTGTCGTTTAAGACCTTCATCATCATTTGGGATATCCAGTAGTTCATACGCCAAATATCTACTGACCATTCCGGACTTGCAATCAACATAATCATTATAAGAGCTAAACTCCCAATCACCTAAATCATTCACCAAACCAGCCTTGACGGGATTTTGATGGATGTAATGAAAACAGATAAACGCCTGATCCTGCCCACTTAAGTGTTTAGCCTTAGCTTTTTGTTGAAATAGCGAGCCTTTACTCTTATTCTGGATGTTTATTGCTCTGGTATACGAGCTTTGCAACGTACCTATTTTACGAACTAAGGGATGAAAGTCAGTATCGAAACTCTCATCTTTAACCCTAATAAGTAAATGATAATGATTCGGCATCAGACAGTAGGTAAGTATATCACAGTATTCGGTAAGCTCATTCTTTATCTTCCTTAAAAAGAACTGGTAGTTAGAGTTATTAAAAAATATATGTTGCTGGTTATTCCCTCGATTGTAAACATGGTATAGTTCTCCCGGAATAAATCTCATTTTAAAATCTCTAATTTTAGTCGTCTGACCACTCAAAGTGGTCTGACGACTGTTTCTAAGACTGTTTTGTCAAAAATATGTTATTTCGAACTTCTGAAAATCAGACATTTTGGCCTCCTCTACTTTTACTTTATCCACAACAGCATTGGTAGGCCCCTGGTTACACCAGTCGAGTAATAGCTGTAACTGCTCCATTTCCCCTTCTGCTTCGATATAAACCGAGCCATCAGATTGGTTTTTCACAAATCCTTTAATGCCTAATTCAACGGCTTTTGTCTTTGTACTGGCACGATAGAACACGCCTTGTACTTTACCAAATACTGAAATATTGTAGTGTTTCACTTCGTCTTAATACTATACCGAAACTAAGCCTAGTCGTCAGACCACTCCAAGTGGTCAGACGACTCTTCCTTGGGTAATTTCAACTCCGGATGAAGTCCCTATTCGATCGGCTCCGGCGTTGATTAGTTCCATGGCTTGTTTATATGTTTTAATGCCTCCAGACGCTTTTATCCCCACATTGGAAGGAAGTTCAGCACGCATCAGTTTAATATGCTCCACCTTAGCTCCTTCCGGTGCGAAGCCCGTGGATGTCTTTACAAAATCTACTCCCGCATCAGCACATATCCTGCAAAGTGTCTTGATCTCATCGTCATTCAAATAAGCGGTTTCAATGATCACTTTGAGTATTTTATACTCGTCATGTGCTAGCTTACCACATTTGGCGATCTCTATTTTCGGCCAGTTCATGCCATCCTTAAATGCGGAGGAATTGATCACCAGGTCAAGCTCATCGGCACCATCACGGATGGCAAGCTTCATTTCCTCAACTTTGGTTTCAGTCATATTATAACCTAAAGGAAAACCGATAACGGTAACCAGTTGGGTGTCTGCTTCACCTATTTCGCGTTTGGCACGTTTGACCCAAAAAGGAGGAACGCATATCCCCAATAATTCATGCTCTCTGGCCTCTTTGACCAGGAGATCTACCTGTTTACCCGTAAGTGTTGGTTTGAGGTTGGTATGTTCAATAAACCGATTGATGTTTTGCATACCCTTAAGGTAGTGGATGAATCGGTTTTGATCAATTCAATTGATCAGATTAGTGAACGAGGCTACATTCTTTGCAAAATTTCCTTTTTCCCACAGGGCGTTTCTTAGGCTTGCGTTTATGACCAAAATAAGAGGGGTCTGAATATTGGGGCTTGCGCATTTTACGAGCAAGTTTGCGATCCTCTCTGGCATTGGCTCTCATCCGTGCTTCAAATTCATCTACCTTTTGATCTAGATTTTTAGTGTAGGCTGCCTTAAAAGATTTCTTTTTGGCTTTTTTGACCATACGCTTTTCGGCTTTCTCTTCTACAGTAGTGTAGGGGGCAAACGAATTACTTCTTTCCTCTAGGTTCTTGGTTTTACTCTTCTTCTTTTTCTGAGCAAATCCTGTAAGGCACGACAGGCATAGAACGATCAAAACAAAGTATCGCATAGCATTTTAAATGTACAACTTTAAAAGTAGGGAATTATTGTGATGTGAGCTGGGCTGTCCTTAATGGATAGGAGGTTTCCGAAGTTTCAAAAACTTCGGAAACCTAGATATAATTTACAATCTGCTAGACTAGATCCAGCAAAGCACTGTCAACACTTGAGAATCGAAACCGATAATGGTTATCCAATAACCTGCTTGAAACAACATATCTGCTCTTGAAGATTAACTCAGTCTCCGTTTGAATAATTCTTGCACCCATCTCAAGTAACCATTTGGGTGCGGGGATACCCATTTTAATACTCAAAGCCCCTCTTAACGCTTTCATAAATACTCTGTTTGTAATCGGATTCGGAGCTGCCAAATTAAATATGCCTGAGAGCGAATCATAAATCAAATAATCCATCATAGCCGTAAAGTCATCTTGATGAAGCCAACTGACCATTTGATTTCCCTCCCCTTGATGACCTCCCAGGCCGAATTTGGCTAGTCTTTGAAGGGGCTGGAGCGCTCCACCTTTACGGCCAAGGACAATCGCAATTCTAGCAATTACTTTACGCGTATTAGGAAGCTCAAATGCATTGAAGGTCTCTTCCCATTTTCGGCAAACATCAACAGAGAATCCATCTCCCATCTCGCCTGATTCTTCATCCATAGGCATGCCTAATGAATGTCGATAGATGGTAGCGGATGAGGAATTAATCCAAACTTCAGGAGGCTTTATACAGCCCTGAATAGCTTTACCAATTGCCCGCGTAGAATCAATTCGGGAAGAATAGATCAAAGCCTTATTTTGTTCAGTATACCTGCAATCAACGGACTTACCACTAAGGTTGATCACGGCTTTAGCTCCTTCTAACTCGCCAGCCCATTGTCCCATAGACACCCCATCCCAGACCACAACTTTAGCTCCTGAAATGTGAGCGTTTTTTCTTGAAAGGATAACCAGTTCCTTTCTGCCTTCATAGTAATCGACCAAACATTTGCCTAGAAACCCACTACCCCCTGCTATAACTATCTTATCCATGAGTGGACTGGTTTTTAAATAATCGATATGAGATAAATCCATAGTATGAGGCTAAGACCCAGGGAAGAGCAACTACCGAAAATATTATTCCTACTTCTCTAACCGAAGGAGATAAATATTTATTGAAAGGGATAATGCCGAGATTAAAAATAACTGACAATAAATACACACTTAGATGCCTTCTCTCATTTTTTTGAAGTATTCTTTGAAGAATACCGCCAAGCACTTGCGATATACCCAGCGGGATCTGCAGGTAAAGTACTGCGAACAACCCATCAGAATCAAAACTTAGCAGTGATACTAATAAAATTACGATTAGTATGATTGCAAAAAAGATCTGCAAAAAGAAATTAGTCTTAATCATAGCTATTGATTTTGGGCCTTCTTACGAAGATTAAAGAATACGAACAGGTTGAAGAAGTGCATACCGCCAAGGATCAAAATAATAGCACCGATCTTTAGGCTTAGTTTTTCAATGACATATTGTATGGTTTGGATCTCATCAAGAATACGAAGGGTGTAGACAGCATAGCCGATATTAATAAGGTAAAAGCCCACTAGCAGAAGTCTATTTACACTATCGGCCAAAGTTTCATCACTATTGAAGATCTCAATTAGAAAAACTCGACCGTTCTTGAATAATGTTCGTGCCACCCAAACTGTAAGTAATATAGTGATGGGCAGATAAAGTGCGTAGGTTAAAATGACGTAGTTCATGATTTTAAGGATTTATGTTAATTATTCATTTTTTTCAGAAATTATTGAAAGTACTAAGCAAATAAAAACTGCTTTATGTTCGCCAGAGGTGCTTTGGTACCACTTACCAAATAATAACCAAATTCCTTACGTGCAAGACCAACAAGCATGGTAAGCAGTGGTGACTTAAGGTTATTCCAACGCTGTTCATTCATACTAGAATCATTACTAAATAATTGTTTAATTGAAAATGTGAGCACAGTTCCAGGAACATGGGCTACTGAAGGGGCAATATTCCAAGAGATGTCTTTCTTTTTGACCTGTTTAAAACCCAGGGTCTTCAGACATTTTTCAATCTCGATGATATTCCCTAATTGCTCAATTACCCAGGAATCACACAGGGTTTGATTGGCACTTTTTAGAACCCCTTTTAATGGTCTATGTGTTTTTCTAAAACCATCGGCAATGACAAACCGACCACCGGGCTTTAGTATCCTGTGCATTTCTTTAAGAACGGTAGACTTAGAAGCACCTGGCGCATGGCAAGAACTTTCAATCGCTATGACATAGTCCACCGAGTTTTGTGCTAAAGGCGTATTAATATAATCTGCTTCCAAAATTTGAATAGTTTGACTTTGAGCGGTAAGGTTGTTCAACTCTCTAGCCTTTGCAACCTGCCAGGGTACTATGGTCACGCCTTTCAGTTCCAATTTTGGAACCAGGCTTCGTATTGATCGCAGTGTAGCTCCAAGACCACAACCCATATCCACTAAAACCGTATCTGGAGAGCCCTTTGAACCGAGCTCCTCAAAAACCCTTTTATTCATATTATCTAAAAGAGCTTCACGATCAAACGGATTAACTCCATACTCGTAATAGCCGAAGTGCATATTAAAGTTCTTACTCCAGTGACCATAATCGGGGCCAGCCTCTTCGTAATAATTGAGAAGTCTCTGAGTTTCACTTTTGGTTTTTATGTTCATTTTTTTCAGAAATTATTAAAAATAAGATTTAAATAAAAAACTAAAGTTTTAGCAGAATCTTGAAGAACCAGTTTTTATCAGAACGAGTGAACTTGTCCAGCGCACCGTCAATTTTGCTTGAAAAATCTTTTAGATCAGATGTCACTGTCTTAAATTCTTTCACCTCATCTGACTTACCTTTTACGTCTTGAACTTCTCCCAATACCTTTAAAATAGGTTCAATCTCTCGCTTTCGTCTTTCCCTCGATACCTGTCTTGCCAGCTCCCAGATATCCTTTCCTGCACGATAGTGATCCTTTCGCTCCCCAACTATTAATTCCTTCTCCACTATACCCCAATCCATTAATGCCCGAATGTTCATATTCGCGTTGCCCCTAGAGATCTTTAGCTCGTCCATGATATCGTCAGTGGTCAACGATTTAGGAGATATCAGAAGTAAAGCATGTATCTGGGCCATTACCTTGTTTATGCCCCAACTCGAGCCGAGTGCCCCCCAGGCTTGAATGAATTTATGCTTCCCTTCTTCGTAATTCATAGTCCAAAGATATTGAATTTTCTTTATTTTCAAAATTTATTGAAAATAAAATATTAAGCAAGTGTGTGGATCGTCTCCTGATGACTTCACCTTCCTCCAATAAAAAAGTATTTATCTAGATTTCGCCTCAAGCATGGTTTGCTGCCTGCGGTAAACCCAGGGGGTGACGGGCTCTCCAAGTGACCAAACCCCGATCTTTGATGATTTTGCCACCTCTTGAACCTTTAGAAGCTGAGGGTCTTTTTTTCGTTCCCTAACCATCGCCAAGCCTTGTTCTAGCAACAGCTCATGGATATTACTCCCGTTCTTCAATGTGACAACAGCCAGCTTGTTTCCAAAAAAATCCTTTCCCCTGAACTCAATGGTAACTTTTTTCTTGAGAAGCATTTTTTTAGAAAAGGCAGTTGCTTCATTACTGAATTCCTGGCCAGATTCCGGCGCATCAACTTCACTTAACATGAAGCGCACTACTTCCTTGTCCTCGTCAATAAACTCGAAAGTATCACCACTTATAACATCGGTAATCTTCGTTTGCAAACCTTGTGCATCAAGATGATAGGTACCCACACACAATAAAAGAGCCAGCCAACTTCTCATATTCAATCTGTTTGGCTGTATATACGGGCTACTCTTGATGTGGAAACCAGAGATGTAAGATTTTAATTAAAGTAGTGCTATTTACAGTACTGATCTAGGTTGTACTGGCTCTTTTTGTCGCCCAACTCAAGGGCTTTTTGCCAGCTTTTACAAGCCGCACCAGGCTGATTCATACGGTACTGAATATTACCCTTCATTTTATAATACGAAGCACTATCGGGTTTTAGTTCGATGGCTTTGTTAATAGGCCCCAAACCACCGCCAAAGTCTCCTACTGCCATTTTGGTATTGGCCAAATCATAATAAGCTCGATCATCCTCCGGATTCAGTTTTACTACCCGGTTATAATCGCTCATAGCTCCTTCAAAATCTTCTGCTACCTCTTTTATGTATGCCCGATTATAATAAGCGTTTGGATTATTTGCATCTAATTCGATGGCTTTATCTAAATCTGCCAATGCAGCACGATTATTACCAATGTAGGTGTACGCTGTTGCGCGACTAACGTACAAAGGAGCGGACTTCGTTCCTGACTGTATCAGTTGTCCAATATCTTTTATGGCAGCTCCATAATCCTCATTTTCTATAAGTGCCTTCGCACGATGTTCCAGTAATTGAGGGTCCTTATTTCCTAATTCGATTGCCCTGTCATAATATGATAATGCCCTAACGTAGTCTTCAAGCCCATAATAAGCTTCCCCCAGATAGTAGATAATTTCAGGATCCTCCTCATCCGTTATTTTTCTGAATTGGGCTAAACTCTCAACCGCACCCTCGTAGTCTTCTTTCTTGTAGTAGGTTTCACCTCGATTTTGATAGGCTTTGGCGTAGGTATTGTCAATTTTTATGGCTTCATCAAAGTCACTGATAGCCTCGTCATATCGCTCCAAAAGTTGTTTTGCCTTACCCCGGTTATTGTAAACTAGTGCAGTCTTATATCCATTACCTTCCGCTTGATCATAGTCTGAAATGGCGCTTTGATAGTTTTTCAGTCTAAACTTGGCATTACCGCGATGATAATAGGCGGTAGCATAACTACCATCTTTGGCAATTGCTTTGTTCGCCATGGAAATGGCCTCTTCGAAATCTTTGGCTTCATAATAGGCGTGGGCCAGATTGTGATAGGTTTCCGCATCATCCACGCCCGCAGAAACGGCCTGCTTCAACACTTCCAAGGCACCGGCGTAATCCTCAAGCTGGTATCGGGCATTTCCTAAATTCTTATAGGTTTCACCATCAGCATATTCAGTTCCCAATACTTTTTCAAGACTCGCCGCAGCATTTTCAAAATCACCTGAAGTATATTGGCTGTTTCCTAGGCCATAATAGAGTAAGCCTCCAGTAGCCCCAAGCGAACTTGCCTTTTCCAAGTCTTTTAAAGCCCCAGACTGATCCCCGGTTTTGAATTTTGATACCCCGAGATAGAGGTACTCCTCTTTTGAACCATTGCCATCGGCAAACGCATCGTTCAAATCAGAGATTACAGTTTCGTAATTACCCAATTCGTAGTTAACTGAACCTCTATTTCTCAGAGCGACAGCGTAATCAGGCTTGATCTCCAAGGCCTGGTTAAAATCAGAAAGTGCCCTGTTGAGGTCCTTACCCAATAGTTTTGCCTTCCCTCGGTTGTTATAGATGATCTCATCATTCGCCCCAGCAGCAATGGCCTTATCATATGATCCAATGGCTCCTGAATAGTCCTCTTGCCTGAATTGCGCATTGCCCAGGTTATATAAAACGCGTGTGTCAGAAGCGCCTTTTGAGACCGCCTGTTTTAGAAAACCCACAGCCTCATCATACGACTTCAGTTCGTAGTGAGATACTCCAATCTTAGCTAAAATATCTGCCGAACCTACGTTAACAGGAAGATTATCTAACGCTTTTTGATAGTTACCTAATTCAAAGTAAGACACGCCTAATTTCTCAGAAATATCAGTTGCTTCTGCACCATACTTCTTGGCATTTTCCAGGGCCTTCAAAGTACCTCTGTAATCCTGCTCCTCAAAACTTATCAACCCGCTGTAATAATGAATATCGCCGGAGGAGCTACCTTCTTTGATAGCACGATCCAAATAGGTTTTAGCCTGATCTTTATTACCCAAACGATAATAAGAAAGGGCTAGCATTTTCACAATGGGCTTGGTCATGCCTGAAGCCTCTTTCGCCTGCTCTAAATCCTGGACAGCGGTATTGAAATCACCGGCTTTATAACTGGCTTCGCCCCGGTTCAAGAGTGCCCGGCCGTAGTCAGGTTTGATTTGAAGGGCTTTATTATAATCGGCCAGTGCCCCTGACGTATTACCTGACAGCGCCTTGGCCTTCCCTCTATTGTTGAATAAAACGTGATCATCAGATTTGATGGCAGCAGCCTTATCATACACTCCTATGGCTTTACTGTATTCCTGATTTTTGTAATACACATCTCCAAGGATCTTAAATGTATTATAATCAAACACACCTGCATTTACTGCCTTTTCAAGATCGCTTATAGCGCCCGCCTGGTCACCAGAATTGTACTTTGATGTACCGAGCATAAAGTAGAGGTCCCCTCCTGCTCCATTTGCTGCGGCCTGCTCTAAATACTGAATCGCCGCTGCATAATTCTTATTATTGTAGGCAGATGTTCCTAACATTAGGTCCAGCCCTGAAACGGTGGCACCGTTGGCCTTAGCTTTTTCCAGGTATGAATAGGCCTCTTTATAGGCCTTGATTTGGTACAACGAAACCCCTAACATTTCTGCCAAAGGTTCACTTTCAGCACCACGTTGTACGGCTGACTTTAAGGTAGTCGCCGCCTGGGGATAGTCTTTCAACTGGTAATAAGCGGTACCTAGCTGAGCATATTGTTCTCCTTCCAATGGCACCTTGTCTTTAAGCTTTTCAAGGTCGTTTTTCAAGCCGATCCAGTTACCGTTTTTGTAGTAAGTCTGGGACCGATTATCCAACGCCTTGCTGTAGTCCGCCTTAAGTTCCAGCGCTTTATTGTAATCGGCTATAGCCTTATCATACTGATCCAGGTTAAACTGTGCTTTCCCACGATTATTATAAATGACATGGTCATTGTCTTGAATGGCAAGCGCTTTGTCATAGTTAGCAATGGCCAGGTAATACTCCTCCTTCTGGAATTGCAGATTTCCCAAATAGGTATAAGCATCATAGGTGGTGGCACCTTCACTAATCGCACGGTCCAGATCAGGAAGCGCCTCATCATATTTTTTTAACTCATAGCGCGCCAGGCCACGATTAAGATATATCCCTGCTTCGTTGTTGCCTTTGCTCAGAGCTTCAGATAAGAGTTCATCTACAGCTGCGTACTGCTTGTTCTCAAAATAGATCTTGCCAAGATTTATGTATACCTCGGGATTGGTGACACCCGCGCGTTGAGCCTGCTCATAAACCAACTTAGCTTTATTCAAATTACCCTTTTCGAAGTAGGCATTACCGATGTAGACCCTAAGGTCAGGGTTTTCACTTCCGCGTTGTAAAGCACTTTCCATGTCACTCAAACCGGCATCAATTTGACCCGACTTGTATAATGAAATGCCTTTTTTCTCGAAGACCTCCGCAGTCACCTTACCCAGGGTGACCAAGGTGGTGAAGTCTTGAACGGCCTTGTTCCAGTTTTCAGAATCGTAGTGGGCTATTGCTCGGTTTTCAAGCGCTTTTTCGTGGTTTGCGTCAATTTGTAAAGCCCGATCATAATCTGAAATGGCTCCATTTAGGTTATTACTGTTTTGTTTAGCCTTGCCACGATTATTAAATAAACTGGCATCATTAAGGCCTGCTGAAACTGCGCGATCGTAGTACTGAATGGCAGATGAAAAGTCCTCGTTTCGAAACTTCGTATTGCCCAGATAATAGAATCCTTCAGGTTGATTGAACCCACTTTCAATACCGTTTGACAGGTCTTTATCCGCTTTATCATACTCCTTGAGTTGGTAGTAAGCCATACCACGATATCCGGCTACATCCGGTGACGTTACCTTCCCTTTTTCGGCGGCATCAAAATCATCAATGGCCGCTGAGTAGGCCTTTGTTCGGTAGTTAGCAATACCGCGCTTTAAGAAAACCTCTTTGTTTGAGAATTTAGAATTTATCAGTTGCGAATAATCCAGGATAGCCGATTTATAGTTACCGGCATCCAGCTTGTCATTAGACTTTTGATAAAGAGCCGCTTCGGGATCATCTTGCCCGTAGGCCAAACCTGTAAAAAATACAGCGGCAAATAGTACCCACTTTTTCTTCATGAATGCAAAGAATTGACTGTAAGTAAAGTTATTACTTTTAGTGAAACATCCGTCTTTTGATATTCATCTAGCAGCCGCATGTTATGTGACCGGCAAGTAGCAATTTTGTTATAAAAGCGGTAAATTCAATGACGAACCAAAACCAACGAATATGAAAAAGTTATTGATAGTATTGCTATTGCTTCCTGCTACCCTGTTTGCCCAGGATAACCAAAAAGCACGGGATCAAATCATGGGATTAATAGGTTTCTATGCAGAGCGCGTGAGTCAGCTAGCGGAAGCTATTCCGGAAGATAAATACGGGTACCAACCGTCTGACAAGGTAAGAACTGCCGGTGAAGCAGTAATGCATGTGGCTTCGGCGAATTACTGGCTGTCCATGAAAATGGGGGCAGAACTGCCTTCCGGTATGGATTTAATGACCTTTGAGAAATCCGTTACTGGTAAAGAGAACATTAAAGCCGAGCTGGTCAAATCGTATGAATTTTTAGCGGCTTCTGCCAAGGCCGTAAAAGACGATCAATTATTGGAAGCCGTTGAGTTTCCCGGAGGCATGCCTATGAACAAACGTGGAGTAATGTTGATAGCGCTTTCACATGTCAGTGAGCATATGGGGCAGTTGATTGCCTATGCCCGTGCGAATGATGTCGTGCCGCCTTGGAGTGAGTAAGTTGTATCGAGATGTCTCTGCCCTTGTTGGTGTTGTCACCAACAAGATGTTAACTTAAACCATGCCATTCCATTATGTTCAATTCTTTACCGCTACCATTCTAAATTGGATACCTGTTCTTCAAAATGATTCATACAAGAACATAATTATTGATTCACTTAATTATTTAGTATCTAAAGGAAAGTGTGATATCTATGCGTTCGTAATCATGCCAAATCACATTCATTTAATTTGGCGGATCAATCAGCATTTTGAAAGGTCAAATATTCAACGGGATTTTCTCAAGTTTACCGGTCAACAAATTAAGTTTCGACTTCAAGATAAGAAGGCGCCTCTTCTGGATAAATTTGAAATAAATTTAAAAGACAGGAAATACCAGTTTTGGAAGCGGAACGCTTTATCCATCGACTTGTATAGTCGAGAAGTAATTGAGCAAAAACTTGACTACCTTCATGCTAATCCGGTTAGTGGGAAGTGGAATTTGGCCGAGGACTTTTTTGCATACCCTTATTCGTCAGCTTCATTTTATGAAGAAAGTAAAACCAACTTCAGTTTCCTAAAGCATTATATGGAGTTTTTTGAAGAGTAGCAAATGTTGTTGGTGATAACACCAGCAACGGCCAGAAGGATCTGTTCTGTAATTATAAAGATC
>JBCCSU010000113.1:0-14653 GCA_039199635.1 Bacteroidota bacterium
AAAACCCGGAAAAAGCATTAGAAGACACGTATTTTGATCTGATCCGCTCATTTCCATTACCTAAGACCCCGCAATAAAACCATTTATCATGAGTGGCCTTGTTACCAACCCCTAAAGAAGCCAATTGTGCTGGGTCTTATTTTGGATAGATAATGCTATAGCCCCGCCATCCACTCCTTAAATGGAGCAACTTTATCTCGGCTGACAATAATTTCTTTATCATATTCCAGGCGTGGAATAATTTTTAGCCGGCTGTTTGAATAGACAACCACATCGGTGATCCCATCAATATTCATAATGAACGTGCGGTTGGCACGAAAGAAATTTTTAGGATCGAGCATTTCTTCAAGATCTTCTAACTTAAAATCAATAATGAATTTTCGATTTTCATGGGTCACTAAGTATACGTTGCGACCTTCCGCGTAGAAGAATTCAATTTTATCGGTAATAATGGATTTAATGTGCTCACCTAGCTTTACCATGAACCGATTTTTATAGCTCTTTTGTTGGAGCTGGGAAAGCATAGTATTGATATCAAATTGCGGTTCTTTATGACTAGCTCCCAGATTTGCCTTCATTTGCTGAAGCTTTTCTAGTGCTCCGGTTAAATCATCAAAGGTGATGGGTTTGAGTAAATAGTCTATACTGTTTACTTTAAAAGCATCAATGGCGTATTCATCAAAAGCGGTGATAAAGATGATCGGCTTCTGAATTTGAACCTGATCGAAGATCTCAAAACTTTTACCATCTAATAGCTGAATATCCATAAAAATAAGATCTATGGTGTCCTGAGATTTCTGAAGCCAGGAGATAGAACTATTTACCGAATTGAGCTTATCAACGACTTCAATAGTATCATCATACCTCTTAAGGTATCTCTCCAGCTTTTCTGCCGCTGGTATTTCGTCTTCTATTATAAGAACTTTCATCTAGGCGGATTGAGCTTCAGACTCTTGAATTTCTTCTAACAAAGGTATTTTAATGTAGGCAATATCGTAGGCTTTAATACTGATCACCGGTTTATCGCTAAAGAAGGAGTAGGACTTCTGAATATTTTCAAAGGTTATATTTATTCTTTTATCTTCTATCAATTTTTCATGGAATTGATATTTTACGGTGAGATAATCCCGCTGGTCCTCATCTTGTTCAATGATAATCCTTAGCGGTTGAAATTGATTAATGATGTTTGAGCGGGTGATCATCTCAATTAAATTGGGAAATGTACCGGGTACAATAGAAGTATCATTATAACTGGCAGGAATGAGGCATTCTACTTTGATTTGTTCGTTAAATTGGTAGTTTAATAGGTGGACAACGTTTTGCGTTGCCTTCAGCTCTTCACTTAACGTAGATAGCTCTACCTTTCTGTGACTTAGAATGTACCTGTATACTGCTGAAAGGCGATCTATATAGTCTTCGCCTTCTTCTACATTTTTATGGATTAGGGTGACAAGTGTTTCCAGGCTATCGTAGAGAAGCTGAGGATTTACTTCGTTTTTGAACTGCTCGAGTTCTGATTCCAAAGCTTCTGTTCGTAGACTCTCATTCTCTAATAATCTCACATTTTGTTTGTGAACATAGACATTGCTGAAATACATCAAATTATATAACAAACTTGTTACGGCATATATCGCATTGAAAATAACTAACTGGCTTTGAGTTATGCTAAAATCATAAACCCATTTGAAGTAGGCGGAGATTATTGCAGTGACTATCAACAAAGAAATACCAATACCCGTGAGCAATTGCCAAAGGAGCTGATTCTGGGTAGTGCTACTTAAAAATCGTTCACATAGTTTGGTGTTCCATCTTAAGGCTTCGAATAAAACATAAACCAATACAATACAGACATAAACCTCTTGATTCATGAAGGTAGAGGCCAGTTGTTCCAGATTGTTATTGATTAAAAGAATAAGTACATAAACTAATGTTCCGTAAAACAGAGGCGTTATTAATCGAAAAAAGGGGTTATGGATAAAAATGTTATTCATAATTGCTTCACTATTTCAGGTTGAATAACAGGTAGCTGAACAGTGAATTTACTTCTATTGTCAACTTTAATTTTTTTGTTGGTGAAATACTTGTACCGCTTTTTGATGTTCTCAAGTCCTACGTGAAAAGAACTTACGTTTCGCGGTGCTTCCGTTTTGGTGTTAGTGATCTTAATGTCGGTATTATCCAGCGCGTGTATGTAAATGCTCAAGGGGTTATCACTACTGATAATATTATGCTTCACTGCGTTTTCCACCAACATTTGAAGGGTCAACGGAGGCATCTTACTATCCATAATATTAGAAGGTAGATTAATTTCAATTTTCAGATTGTTTTCAAAGCGAACTTTGAGCAGATAGTAATATGATTTTACGAATTCAATCTCTTCGCGCAGAGATACGCACTGCTTTTGGTTATTGTTTAAAATGTATTGATAAGTAAGCGCCAGTCTTCGGATAAAGTCTTCGGCCAGATCAGCATCTTTGAAAATAAGGGATGATATAGTGTTTAAACAGTTGAAAAGATAATGTGGACTCAACTGACTTTTCAAGGCCTCGAACTGAAGTTTTAACTGTCTACGCTGGTTTTTAAGGCTTCTAATTTGGCCCACAGCGTACTGATTATAAGAAAATAGCGCGAAATATATAATGTTGTAAATAACTACTCCTACCAACGTAAGTATCTCCAGTTTTAATAACGTGTCGTAATAGGAATCAACTAGGCTGGTGATTAGGAGTAGTGAGAATATCCAACTTAATCCATGAATGAGAAGTATAGCAACAGTGCTATCTACAATAATACCAACTATTAACCTCCCTGATAAAAACGTACCCCAGGGTAGCAACTTATCTAGCAACACATCTGTCCAAAAAACACACAAGCCAATACAGTAGGCTGTTATTATTCCCGCTAAGAGATAATTGAAATCACTATTCGCATCCGGAAAGCTTCCTTTTTCACTGTAATATAAATACGTGTAAAAAAGTGTACCTAAAACAGTGGTAATAATAAGTCCTAACCAAAACTTACGCATGGAGCTACGGAAGAAAATGTTTGACGGAGAAACCATATTGATTTCAATCTAATCAAAAGTGAGATTAAACTGAAGCCAATATGAATAGTTCTTAACGTAGTTAATCTATCGCTCTGATCGTACGGCCATAGTACGTGTCAGAGTCTATTTGATCTGCGGCATTTTTATAAGCCTTCCGTACATCCGCATCATCTAATCTTCTGACGTGTCTTGCTAAATTTTGGAGAGCCTGTGCTATGTAATAATCTGAATCCATATCTTCAACGGACTTTATGAGGGACAAAACAGTTGCTTTACTCAAATCATCTCTCTGGGATGCCTTTTTCAAAATAGAAGATGAATAATGTGAAGAATTGATATCCGCTACAGCTTCCATTAACCGCTCAGATGCTTCATCACTCAATTTTTGTTCTTCCAGCATTTTACTTAGTACTGAAGAAGCATAGTGATCTGAACTTATCCTATCATTAACTAAAACTATTATCTTCTCTTGCACATCGGCATCCAATTGATTATCCAGCACATTTGAAAAAACACTAGCCATGTAATAATCAGAACTAACATCGGCAATGGCTTCTAATAACTCTTTATAGGATGTGGAACTCAAATCTTCTAGCTCGATGGCTTTTTTGAGTATTTGAGATTGATAATAATCTGAGCCGATATCCTCCGTAGATTCAATGATCGCATCAATGGTGGCTCCATCTAACTTTTCCAGCTCCAATACTTCTGATAAAATGGAAGCTTGATAATAATCAGAGCCTATTTCCCTGCTGGCCTCCATAATTTTAGTAAGTGTTTTAGTGGTAGGTGTATAACGATCAAATGTTTCTTTCAATACTACGGTAGCGTAATAATCACTATCTATATTTTTAACAGCATCTAAGTAGGCTTCGGCAGTTTTCTCATCTTCTAAAAATTTCTTGCTGTTGTCTTTGAGCATTTGTGCCAGGTAATAATCAGAATCAATCTCATCTGAGAGTTCTTTGATAGACTGTACTAATTCATTGGAAGAAAGCCCCCTTTTTTCTAAAAGAAGTTTGCCGTAAATAGAACGCACATAGTCAGATTCTAATCTGGATACTTCATCGAGAACAGCGTTTACTCCTCCTTTCTGGAAATACCGGTTTACCCTACTTTCAGCGGCAAAGCCTGTAGAACGCACCACATCAGGAAGTATTTCTGCCAGCCACTCTTTTCCGTCCGGGTTCCAATCTACTTCTTTTCTTCCTTCGTAATATTGCTTCTTGAGCGTTCCACCACGCGGTTCGATAACAATAGCGCGTTTACTTCCAAAAGTGGTTTTACTTATTTCCAGATAACCGCCTGAAGATATTTTTGTGATATCAGTATCGGTATCGTTAATTTCAATATCACCCTTGTATTCGATATTGAAACTGTTTCCTTTGCTCGATCGCTTAGAACGATAAACGTTTCTACCGCTCAGTACTACATGACTTCTTTTATTTCTGTCTTTAATTACAGTGCGCTGACCAGACGCATCAGGAGAGAAAAGAAAGAATGTTGAAAATAGCAAGGCAACTGCCAACAGCTTTGAACCTACTCTCATAAATTTCGCCCTTTCGTGTTTTTGACCTTGGAAATACATATCTATTGTTGTTTTGAGTACTGCTTTATTACACTCCAATGATCGGTGCTTTGTTGCACCTATTATAATAAGATGTATTCAACTGTAGAAGTAGTGTAGTGAATTGTAACTAAAAGATAGCTGTGCAAGAATTGAATGACGGCTAAATACCTATTTTAAGTGATTAAAAGCTTTTCCTGATCTTCTACAGTCAAGCTGAAAAACTTAAAGGCGGGTAAAATTTTCACCAATAGCTCTTTGTAGCGTATTTCTTCTTCTAGTTCCATTGTTATTATAATACCTCTGTCCACTTTCAAAAAATCCGAAGCTTCTTTTAGCCCGGCCAGTTCGCGATTTAATGTATCGCCCTTTCTTGTTTCGTACATGATCTGCACCGGAATAGGCGAGTGTGTTTTCAGTTCTATTATTAGGTCACACTCTTTTAACTGCTTGAAGAAGTATAATTTATATTGAAGTTTCTTAAATTCCAGGACTACCAGGTTTTCAAATAGCTTTCCGTAATCATCTGAAGATGAGTATTCTACGGCGGCAAGTAAACCCCAATCAGTGGCATACGCTTTTTTATCTGTATTCTCTCTCTTCATCTCGGAGAAATCGAATTTATCAAGGGTTGTTATCACATACGCGTCTTTCACATGATCCAGAAAGTCATACAGCGTGTTTTTCCCCACAGAGTATTTATTGGACTTAAAATCATTATAAATTTTATTTATGGAAAGTGGCTTACCAACACTTAAAAAGATCTTTTTTATGAAGTACTTTAACAGTAGGGTCTGACTGATTTGAAACCTCTCAACCAGGTCACGGTAAATCATCACATTAAAGTACTCCTGCAATATCTTTTTCTTTAAAGACCGATTCATATTCACCAGTTCTGGAAATCCTCCGTGGGAAAGATATTCTCTAAAGGCGTTAAGCACCATTGCTTTACCAGTTGGCACGTAGATATTCGAGGCCATATCCTTGAAGGTTAAAAACTCTGAAAAGTTAAGTGGCAATACCTCAATGGGTAAAGCTCTTCCTCGTAGTGAAGTAGCTATCTCTGTACTCAGAAAAGAGGCGTTAGAACCGGTGACGAAAATATTCTTAGAGTGATCATCGTACAGCCTTCTGATGAATTTTTCCCAATTCGGAAAATTTTGTATTTCATCAAAAAAGAAGAGACAATCAGTAAGGGAAAATTGAGGATATAGTTCTTGGTAAGCCTGCAAAATTAAGTCAAAAGAAAAGTCATCGGATATCAATCGTTCGTCTTCAAAGTTGATTAGGATGATTTGCTCTTTTTTAATTCCTTGTTGATTGGCTTGCTTTATAAGAAGATATAAAATATGTGTTTTCCCAGCTCTTCTAGGCCCTATTATGCTTAATACTTTATTTGAAAATAGAGGAAGAGTTATATCTCTTTTTATAAGATAATTGAGATGTCTTGACTGATTTGCAATTATTATTTCTTTAATTTTTTCTTTCATGGAAAGATAAAAATAATAAAATCTTCTTTCATTAAAAGATAATTTCACAAAAATGAATACTGACACGAGCGAATCCTGATAATAGTTAGGAGCGGCAAGGGCACTGAGTAGCTAATTCATTGGGACAACAATGAGTTAGCCTTTTTTATTTAAGTCTTTGAACCATCACATAATTACTAATACCAATACCCCTAAGCTTAAATCGGTTTTCCTTCACTACATCAAACCCATTCTTCTCAAAAAAAGGCCTTGCCGTAATACTTGCATGTGTTGTGATCTTTGCCTCCGCTGTAGATCGTAGCAGTTCGTTAAGCAGGTATTTGGCCATGCCTTTTAATTGAAATTGAGGATCAACGTAAAGCAAATCAATATGCGACTTGTTTTCGAGTGAGGCGAAAACAGCTAATCGATCATCAACCTCTACCAAAATAAAGTACTGTTCTCTAATCCTGTCAAGCCACTTACCTCTGTCTTCTATTGAGCCCATCCAGGCCGAGATCTGCTCAGGACTGTAATCGTTCTTACACGTCTCCTGGATACTCCTGACATATAGCGTTAAGATAGCCTCGAGGTCACTCTCCTTGGCTTTTCTTTTGATCATAAGTAAATAGTCGTCTGACCACTTAGAGTGGTCGGACGACTTGACACGAATTAATTATTGGTTTTAACCGGGTAAGGAGGACGTGTCGGTTTCACAGGAGGATTGTCAGCTAATTGCTGCATCACGATCTCTATCGCCTTTTCTAATTGCGGGTCTTTTCCCTCGATTAAATCCTTTGGCCATTGTTCCACTTCCACATCCGGGGCTACTCCTTCATTTTCCACGATAAACCCATCTTTTGTCCATATGGCTACATTAGGTGCGGTAACGGAACCACCATCAATAAACTCCGGGAAACCTAGAATACCTACCAGACCACCCCAGGTAGTTTTACCTACCATGGTACCAACATTAAATTTTCTGAACATCCAAGGCAACATATCCCCACCTGATCCCGCATTTTCATCAATCAGCAACACCTTAGGTCCCTGAATAGAAGCGCTAGGTGTTTTAAGATCTTTTCCATGCCTGAAATTCCAGTACGACTGATAGGGGCGTAGCAGAATGTCAATATAGTAATCCGCAATCTGGCCGCCTCCGTTATAGCGTTCATCTACGATAATGGCCTGTTTGTTAGCTTGCGGAAAGAAATAGCGTTTGAAATACTCGTGACCCGCTGTAGTGGTATTGGGTACATATACGTACGCTACTTTTCCGTCTGTGGCTTCGTGTACTTTTTTTAGGTTTCCTTCTACCCAGTCCCGATTCCTAAGTGCAGACTCGTTGGAAATGGGTGTCACTTTCACCGTTCTGGATTTACTTCCATTGGCGTTCGGTCCGATTTTCAACTCCACTATTCGACCCGATTTGTGTTCGAAGAGACTGAAAAGGTTCATGCTCGCCGTCAGGTTAACACCATCTACCTCTAACAGATAGTCACCAGCTTTGGCATTTATACCGGGTTCAGTAAGTGGAGATACCAAATCTGGTGTCCAATTTAGCCCGCCGTATATCTTCTTAAAACGGTATCGGTTGTTTTTGATTTCATAATCAGCACCCAATAGCCCTCCCGGGACACGTTTACTGGAGTTCAGGAAGTCCCCACCGTTGGTAAGTCGATGATGGCCTACGCGTAGCTCGCTGCACATCCATTGTATAAGAGTATTCAAATCGCTACGACAAGAGAGATGCGGTAAGAAAACTTCGTATTTCTTTTTCATAGCTTCCCAGTCTGCACCGTGGAAGCCGGGATCATAGAAGTAGTCGCGATTAACCCGCCAGGCCTCATAGAACATATTTGGCCATTCTTCTTTTGGATCAATTTTGACCTGTACTGCATTTAAATCCAAAGACTTACCGGCGTCACTGGATCCCAGTTTAGTAATGGCCCACTTGCCACTACCGTAATAAAGCATTTTCTCGTTATCGGCAGTGATCTGGTAGCTGTTCACACTCAACAGTTCTTCTTTTTTCTGCTCTTTTAGGTCATAGGAGTTCAATTTTCCGGATTTCGTATCAATGAAATAAAACTTGCCCGCCTTACCCGCTTTTAAGCTAGTGTAGCTACCGGCCGGAATAGGAACATCGATAATTCTAGATTCAATATGCTCAGGATCGATCGCCGGAGATTCCTCTTCTTTGGAATCTTCTTTCGTTTCCGTTTTCTGAGACTCTTCATCACTTTTTTTAGCGAAAGGGGAAAGAAGATCGGTTTGTAGAGTGGCCAAATAGATATGGTTCGTTAACTCCATATCCTGATTGGACTGTGCAAACCAGTTTACTACAGGGCCGGCGTCCGTGGAAGCCATGAAGTATAAGTATTTACCTGACTCGTCAAAACAAGGAAAAGAGGCACTACTAAGTCCATCCGTTACGGGGTAGCTTTTCTGGTTTTCAATCGAGTAGAGATATACTTTCTCATAGTTTGAGGCAATGATCTTGGTGTAGGTTATCCACTTCCCATCAGGGCTCCAATCTCCGAATAGATCGCTAAATGCACCTGGGAAGTACATCTCATCACTATCCACTTTTTTTAGCGTTCCGTTTTCTACATCAAAAAGATAAAGACCACGACCATTGTCTACAAAAGAAATGTATTTGCTATCGGGTGACCATCGGGTATAGGCGTAAAATCCTGAACCATTAATGTCATATTTCTTTACCGATCCACTACCATCTGCATTTCTAATCATCAGTTGATACTCTCCGGATTCATCCGAAAAATAGGCTATGGACTTGCCATCAGCCGACCAGGCGGGGTATTTCTCATGTCCCCCGGTAGTTTGGGTGAGGTTTCTTGGGTCACCATTTTCTTCCGGAACGGTGACAATGTCACCACGAAAATCAATAACTGCTCTGCTTCCGGAGGGTGAAATCGAAGCACTTCGGGCGTATTTAGACCCTGAAGCATATCGAGGTCTTAGCTCCAGCAGATCTGTAGCGATACCTATTTTTAATGGATTAGATGAACCATTATTAATGTCATAAGTATGTAGTAATCCGGCCTGTTCATAAATGATCTTGTCACCACTTCCTGAGGCGGAAAGCACCGGAAAGTCATTGTGGTCCGTAAGTTTTTTAACTGACTTAGAAGTTACGTCATAACTGTATAAATTAAACTCACCATCACGGTCACTGGTAAAGTAGACGGTGTTGCCTATCCAAATAGGGTAGGTGTCATTGGAGCCACTCTCGGGTTTTGGAATTTCAGTCACACTATTATCCATCATAGAAAATATCCAAATTCTCGACATGGTCCCCCCGCGGTAGCCTTTCCACTGCCAAAATACCTCGCGACCAGGAGTATACGCAATGAATTTGCCATCGGGTGAATACGCAGCACGGCTGCCGTAAGGAATCTTTACTTGTTCTGGAAATCCACCAGATGTCGAGACGGTGTAAAACTGGCTGTACCTCCGTGTATGAATGGTGCGCTGAGTCGCGAAAACTACCTCACCGGTAGGGGTGAAACCTCGTGCCAAATCCCAGCCCGGGTGGTAGGTCAGGCGTTTTGGAATGCCTCCAGTAACAGGAATAGTAAATACGTCGGTGTTACCGTCGTATTGTGCGCTAAACGCTATGGTCTTACCGTCGGGGGAGAAGTGCGGATTTGATTCTACTCCCTCATCAATGGTGAGTCTTACCGGATTAGAACCATCTCGATTGGCCACCCAAAGGTCATTAGCGTAGATGAATGCGATCTTATCCTGGCTTATGGCAGGTTGATGCATGAATCGAGTATTTACCGGGTCAGTAGCATTAGATGCTAATGAGTAGAGCAGAATAGATGTAAGAAGTAGTAGTCTTTTCATTGTGATTGATCTTTTAAATTAAAAGCCGATTGAATTTAATCAATTAAGGGCTAAAACTTTAAAAACTGATACATCCGTTGCATAACTGATAAATCAGTTATAACTTAGGTGAATGGAAAAACTTACCAAAACCGAAGAACCGGTGATGCAAATCATTTGGAGCTTAGGGTCGGTGTTTGTAAGAGACATCATCAAAGAACTACCAGAGCCAAAGCCACCCTACAATACCATTTCTTCGTTAGTTAGGATCTTGGAAGACAAAGGTATGGTAGGACATAAAGCGTACGGGCGTACTTATGAGTACTTTCCTTTAGTAAGCAAAGCCGCTTACCGCAAACATATTTTTGGAAGTTTAGTCAAGAACTATTTCGATAATTCTTATGCAGACTTAATGTCCTTTATGGCCAAGGACAGTAATTTGAGTACAGAAGAACAAGAGGATTTAAAGGACTTTATAAAAAAGCATTATGACTAGTTTAATCCCCTATTGGCTGGAAGTGATCCTGACCTCGATTATATTCTACTCAGGTTTTCTGATTATACGTAAGGTGACCAATCCTACAATCAGACGTTATTATTTGCTTTCGACCTTACTATTGATCGTATTGTTACCCATGATACAGCTGGATATTTCGATTGATTATCTTCCTGATCATCCGGTTTCTATATCGACTCAAAGTATGCGCAAAGCGAGCGATCTTGATCAAAACAAAGTCCTTGATACTTCTCATTCCACAACTTTTTTTATGGATATACCCAAAATGGAGGAAGCGGTGACCATAGATTGGTGGGGGGTACTGACTGTAGGGTATTTCGTCATAGTGATGATTTTCTTGCTTAAAATGGGGATCGCTATAGTTTCTTTGTTTTATCTTAAAAAGAATGCCCATATCAAGATTTTTGAGGGTCATATTGTTCATGTGGTAAAAAAAACAGGATTTTCAGGCGCTTCTTTCTTTGGAGTGATTTTTATTGGTGAAGAGATATTCAAATCACAGGATCTTTCATACATTTTAAAACACGAACAGGTTCATTCAGAACGGTTGCACACCCTGGATATACTGTTAGCAGATATTTTTCGAGCTTTATTCTGGCTAAACCCTCTGGCTTGGTTTTACCGGTCAGCACTTCGGCATACTACCGAGCTGGAAACGGATTATCTGGTTACTCAAGTTGTTGATCCATCCAAGTACGCTCATTTGCTGGTCAGTCTTTCAGGTTCTTCTTGTAGTCGATATATCCTCAATAACTTTAGCTCCTTTCGGGTAAAAAGTAGATTATTTCAAATGGCAAAGCCTGTTGAAAATAAGTGGTCCATTGCTCTGGCTACCTTTGTATTGGCCATTTCAATGTCTTTTTTTATGGTTTCGTGCCAAAGCGAATCAGAGGATGTCTTACTCACCTCGGATGTCATTGGCGATGTGAAGAGTATTACCAGCACATTTACGAGTCATCAACAGGATACACAAGAAAAGAATTCCAGAATCGTTGCTGTGGCTACCTTTAATACGGATGGTAGTTTAGATGCCTTTAACCAACATTTGACTTATCCTTACAATCTGGAGTATGTGGAACCTCGCAGTTTCTGGTCGCAGCCGAATCCCAATAATTTACATTTTATTATGGATGGTCTAGACCTTGAATATGCTGAAAACAATCTCCTTTACGGGAATGCTTGGCCCGGAAAATTTGCACAACTTGCTGAGGTCTCGCACCCACGGTTTGAGAATAAAGAGTGGCGTGAGTACAGTACAAGAGTAACTTACAGCCCTCAGGATCTTCCTACTGAAATTATTACTGAAACCAAGATCGCTTTTAAAAATATATCCACTTCCAGCTGGATAGAGCGATTCGAATATATTGATAGAAAGGTGAGCTTATTCAGTTTTAATCAGGAGTTCAAAGAAAGTGCAGGGAATACTACTAGAGTGAGCTGGGTGAGCGCATCTAAGCCTAAGCAAATCAAGTATAATTATGAAGGAGATGATTTAGTGGCAGTGCAGTTTGGGAATAGAGCATTGAAATTTACCTATGAAAATAGCCTATTAGTGAGATCAGAACTATGGATAGGTGAGAAGCTTTACAATACAAGACGTTATATCTACCATGAAAATGGTTTGAAAAAGCAAACAAATATTTTCAATCTATATGGTGAACCGGAATATACGATTGGCTATTCATATGAATTTTATTGAAAACACCATTTGCTCACAGCATGTGTCTGCCATAGTTACTCGCAACATTTTTCTTATTCTATTCCTTGGACACTTCCACGAGATTAAGATTGCTAGAAGCATTTCAGTTTCCAGGCGTAAACTATAATTCAATGGGTAGGACTTAGAAGCTATGCTTTGCTATCTAACGAAAGTAACGGAGTAAATCCAGATTTCGCTTATCTCATCTAATCTTACACACTGCAGTCACAGTTTTTAAATTATCAACTTTCCTTTTAGTATAATTTGAGCTTTACTCGTTATCGTCATTTTCTCCTCGTTTAGTAATTCTACTTCCATGAATCCTGTTCTTTCTGAACATTGAAAAGACTTCATTTTTGATTTATCCAATTTCCTTCCCCAATATTTTGCTAAAAAAGTATGTGTTCCTCCGGTTACCGGATCTTCATTGGTTCCACTCCAAGGCCAAAAATATCTTGATTCAAAATCAAAATCTGCCCTTGCTGAAAGTGCGGTTACAAGAACTCCATTAATTCCCGTATGTGACTTCTTAAGTTTATCAAAATCAGGAGATAAATTTTTCAACAATACAGAGCTTTGAATTTCCAGTAACAATATCTTAGTTTCGGCATTGTAAACGCTGTTATTGATTTCATCAATCCCAAGTGCAGTA
This sequence comes from Bacteroidota bacterium, assembly GCA_039199635.1. GTDB lineage: Bacteria > Bacteroidota > Bacteroidia > Cytophagales > Cyclobacteriaceae > Fulvivirga. Next base: position 12,803 of record JBCCSU010000113.1, read on the forward strand.
AGCAATTCTGAAGGTGCATCTTTAGAAACAGTGTCATAAATCGGGAATTCCATTTTTATATATTCCTCATGGCATTCGATTGGTAATTTCAAATTCTGGGTGTTCAAAAAACGGATTGAATGTTGTCCATTTTTTTCAAAAAGTACTTTTAAAGAAGCTAGTGTAGCGTGCCCACACAATGGGATTTCCATTACGGGCGAAAAGTATCTTATCGGGTATTCACCACCTTCATTTATTTTTCCGATAAATGCTGTCTCTGACAATCCCAGTTCTTTTGCTATTGAAAGCATAACTGAATCGGGTAATTCACCCTTTGTTACGCAAACTCCTGCTGGATTTCCTCTAAAAGGTTGGTCTGTAAATGAATCAACGATATACGTTTCTATTTCTCTCATACTCATGTGATATGTTCTAACCGATGCTTACTTTTTCTTTCAGAATCGATATAATGATTTCTAAAAACTCCTTTTTTTAATGCTCCATTTTGTGAACGGATATTTTCCCGGTCAGTACTGAACTGTATCCATCTAAATACGATACTTTTAAAATCAAATGTCAATAATTCATACTTGAAGGCTATATTTAAGCCTGTGCAACTAGATTTTATCAAGATCAGATTTGGTTAATTCATTGATGGTATTACCTGTATTTAGAGTTGAAGCAGGTTCAAATAACATAACACTGACTTCCTTAGGTGCAAAAGGTTTATGTTCAACCCCTTTTGGGATAATTACGAATTCTCCCTTATTCAGCTCTAGCGTTTTATCAATCAACTCAATAAATAACTTGCCATCAAGAACATAAAATAACTCATCTTCATGTTCGTGTTTATGCATCACAAATTCGCCTTTAAACTTGGCAATCTTCACCAATTGATTATTCAGTTCTCCAACTATTTTGGGAGTCCAGTACTCATTAAAGGAATTTAGTTTAGCTTGTAGATTTACTTTACTTATTTTCATTTCAATAATATTTATAATCGGTAAGCCCTTTTTGCTTCCTCAATTTGTTGCGCTTCTGTTGTGTTAGGATAAAGGATATATTTAGGTGCAATTATTGGTTTGATTTGCTCAATTTCGATAGCTGTTATGGTTTTGAAAGGGAATTTTCCGTCTGTCATTTCGAGTAATACACTTTCCATTTGTGGAAACTGTTGATTGGTACTATCAATGATTTGAGCCTTCCCCTTTAATTGAAACCCTTTTTGTATAAGAATATCAATGAAGCTAATACAAACATGCGCATTTGCTCTGATGTTCTTCACGGTTTGAGGCGAAGCAATATTCGCCACAATAATCATATTTACTCCGTAATAATTGAAGATTTCCTTAGGAGAGACATTTGGTATCCCATATTTTGACACTGTTGCTAGCCAACAGAGAACACTTGCATCTATATACTTCTTTACTTCGGGGTTTAACTCCATTCATTTTCGTTTAAATATCGAGAAAGAATCTCTTTTTAGGCTTTCCTGCTGCCCCAATTTTGTAATAAAATTTCATCACTCTTCAATTAGGTCAGTTTTCTTTAAATTTTCCATCCATAGCTTTTTCCATTTCAATACTGTGATAAAAATATAGACTAAGATCACAACTTCGATTGCCGCACTTATGAGATAGTGAGGAGCCAAATGACCTCCACGGATAACGTAGAGGATCGTTAGCGGTGCTGTAATAATGTTAGTTACGCGATTTGCTTTACGGCTCAATGTTCTACTTAGAAAAATCATAAAAATTGGAATATTGGTAACTATTGCGGCAATGGCCATCATTGTAGTTACCTCTCCCGGAATATCAAATGTATTTCCATTCACTAATTCCACGATGATTGAGTAGATGTCAGCAAAAACCA
>JBCCSU010000114.1:0-14610 GCA_039199635.1 Bacteroidota bacterium
AAGGGTTGCCCTGATTTGAATTGCTCCAGGGCCTTACTTTGTAGTTGATCTAATTCTTCTTGTGTCATAAACTCTCTAAAGTTATTCGTTTTAAAATCTCTTTAGACAGAGTTTAGTTTACAGTCTCTGTTAAACTAAAGGGTCTCTAGTTCAGTAGAACTGATAGAATAAACACTGTAACTATTCTACTCGCCTATCATCCACATACACCTCATTGAACAAAACGTCTGAAGCATGTTCAATCTGACTATCTGTACCTGCTTCGTTGATTTTGATATCATCCAACAAGATTCGCGTAATGGGCTCTTCCGCTACACCCACAATTTTAAAAGGTTTCTCCTCCACCTTACCACAAGTGATCCCGCTCACAAAGAAATCATTGAACTTCGTAGGGAAGTTATTGCCGCGATACCCATGATAATCCATCCTGAAGATAAACATTGCTTCATTACAGGATTCAATGGTAGTGTTTCTTATATAAACTTTTTCTACCTGGCCACCTCTATCAAGATTGCATTTGAAGTTGAGTGCATGCTTACCATCTGAGATCGTATTGTTTTCAGCAAATACGTTTCTCACACCACCCGACATCTCCGACCCAATGCATAGGGCATTCACACCGCTTAACAACGTATTATTCCGGATGATTATATTATTCGAACCCGGGCGGTTCCAGGCATCCTGATCCCGGCCGGCCTTTATAGAAATGGCATCGTCATGCGTCTCAACTGTGCAGCCTTCAATCAAAACATCTTCACTACTGTCGGGGTCAATACCATCATCGTTTAACACCTCTCCATAGACATCAATATTCCGAATCGTAATATTTTTCGAAAAAACGGGATGAATGGTCCAAAAAGGACTGTTCTTGAAGCTTACACCTTCGAGCAGGATATTCTCACACTCATAAAATACCACTAAGGACGGTCTTAGGTAATGTAGCTTCCCGTCCCCGTAGCCGTCATCTTCACCGTCTCCATCCAGATCCAAAAAGCCATTGGCGAACACGCGCTGCTCCACGGGAATGGTATCATTCCCCATCTGTCGTAGTACTTTCTTTTCTGGCTTTTGAACTTTGCGCCACTCTACAGACCACTCCCTAGCCGCACCATCGATCTCGCCCTCACCTGTAATGGCAATATTGGTCTGCTGGTAAGCGTAGATAAGCGGTGAAAAATTATAGCAGATCGTACCCTCCCATCGCACTTTCACTGCAGGTAAGTATTTATTGTGATCGCTGGTAAAGAAGATACGCGATCCTTTGGCTAAGTTGATATGAACATTACTCTTCATATGAATAGGTCCATCCATAAAGTACTGACCTTCTGGCACTTTAATGGTTCCTCCACCTGCATTATGACAGGCCTCAATGGCTTTCACCATGGCAGGTAGGCTATTCGTTATTGAATCTCCCACCGCCCCAAAATCTGTGATATCAAAGCTATTGTCCGGAAAGTTGGGTGGTACAATACGCTTCAGAATAGCAGGTACCCGCTGCCAGCCTTCAGCTTCTAACTGCTTCGCTTTCTGATAAGTAAAGTCTGAGGTAGGCGGACTTTCGCATTGCAGAAAAATGATACTTACAAATACAAGAAATTTTACTGGATATATAAAGTTGTTTTTCATGGTGCGTCAGTTTTAATAAGAAGAGTTATCCCATAAGGTATCTCAATTTATTGCTATTTATATCTCTATAGATCAAATAGGTGCAAAAGTGGCAATGCCTTTACGGTGATGAAGCGAGCGGTCTTTCTTTGTGGCAAAGATTCCTCCGCTTTGCTGCGGAATGACTTAAATATTTTGTGTGGTTCTTCAATTTACATTACTACAAATAAAATCCAACGATACTAATGACTCCGTACGCACTTCCAACTTTGAACTTAGAATCAGGGTATTACTTCATTTCCCAACCCGGTTCATATGCCCTACTCCATAGTTTCATGGCCTCGGTATTATTTACTACTCGTCCGTTGTTACTGTCGATTGACAGCGGTTTATTTACCCGATAACCGATATTGGCCAGAAGGGCCATGTGATTGCTTACCGCTCCGTCATGGATGGGTGAATTGAGTGTCTCCTTTCCTCTAATGGCTTCGTAAAAATTGTTGACATGCTGTGTAGATGTACTTCCTCCTCCACCAAGACCGGTACCTCCTTCATCGGTTACATCACTTTTTTCTACTGAATTTCCATCGCGATCAAACAACTCATAATAAGAGCGATCTACCCAAACTGAGCCTTTAGTTCCATAGATAATTGTGCCTCTTCCAGCTCCATAGGTTTTAAAAGAATTTCTGCTTTTTCCATCCCAAATAATCTCTTTATTCTCATCAAACATGAACGAAGCATACATGGTGTCGTACATCTCCCACCCATCATTGATAAAGTGGTTTTTGCTTGCACGCACGAAAAGATCTTTAGGGTATTTTACTTGCAAGGCCCATCTGGCGATATCTAGTTCATGAACGGAGTTATTTCCTGTCTCGGCAGTACCGTAGTCCCACCCGTACCAGTGCCAGTTATAGTTCCACGTATCATGAGTGTAATCCTTTCTGGGCGCCGGCCCTTGAAATAACTCCCAATCAAGATCTTCCGGTGGAGCTTGCTTTTTTTGCATAGGTACCTCACCCCTGCTATTGGAATAGAATGCCAAGGCTTTATAAGGTGTTCCAATTCTCCCATCATGAATATCTTGGATAATCTTAATCGTATGCTCCGAAGAACGCTGCTGGTTCCCCATTTGTACCATTTTTCCAGTCGACTCCTGTCGAGCAACCATAATCTCCGCTTCCTTTGGATTATGGGCACAAGGTTTCTCTACGTACACATGTTTCCCGGCATCGAGCGCCATTACCGTAGCCGGAGCATGCCAATGATCAGGTGGTGCGATAAAAACAGCATCTATCTTTTTATCTTCTAAAACCTTACGAATATCCGGTTCTTGCTTGGGCACATAACTGATCAAAGATTTTAGTTTACCTAAGGCTCTATCTACCTGGCTCTGCTTTGGATCGCATAAATAACTTAATCGCGAATTATACTCCTTGCCCAAACTTGGGTAGAATGCACCTACTCTTCTTCCCAAACCCATGAAGCACACATTGATTCTGTCGTTGGCCCCCAGAATATTGCTATAGCTTCGCGCCGACATGGCAAAAGACAGACCTAAAGTTCCCGCTGTTGTTTTTTTTATAAAATCTCTTCGTGATTGATCTTTGCTCATAGTTTTTGAGATTAAAGTTCTCTGATTTTGATACTTCTAAAATGAACGGTATCTCCATGATCCTGTAATAGAATCGGACCCTCTGCCCATCGGCCGAAATTCGGCCAATCTTTGTACTTACTATAGTTGACCAAAGCCTCAAACATCTGAGAGTTACGATCATATTCTACCACTTTCTCATTATTCAACCAGTGTTCAACTTTACCATTTTTTGATACAATACGGGCACGATTCCATTGATTGATACCTTTGAAGAACTTCCCTTTCGGCCGATCATCAATCGATAAGTTTTCAGCGGTCATTAGATCGTACAACGACCCAAGGGTTCGGTTTCCGGCCACCCCTTTCTTGGCATCCGGGTGCTTTTTATCATCGAGTATTTGAAACTCGCAACCAATGGCAGACCCTGCGCCTTTATTCAATTCTGGATCAACAAAATACTTGATCCCACTATTGGCTCCCTCTGTAAGCTTAAAATCAAGCTCTAGCTCAAAATCGCTAAAATTACTGGTAGTGATAATGTCTCCAGGTCCGGTAGATTCTCCGCCATCAGTAGCAAGCACGGTCAATATGCCGTCCTTCATTTGCCAGCCTGACTCAGGAAAACCGTCACGCTTTGCTCCGCGCCATCCGTTACTAGTCTTTCCATCCCAAAGCAGGCGAAAACCCTTCTTTTTCTCCCAATCCGATAATTCATTGGTAAGGTAGCTGACCTCTCTCACCTCCGGATCTGCCGTCCATCGTGCTTCTTCCAGATTAGTAGTTTTGATACGTATATTTCTCCAGCTAACTTGAGTACCATCTTGCGATGCGTCTTTAATGCTGTGCACCTGTAAAGCTATAAATCCTTCTGCGGTCACATCATCTACCAAGTTGGTGCACATAACCCCGTTTACCCATGTTCTGATCTTTTTTCCAATAGCTTCAATTCTGTACGTATTCCACTCGCCTGTTCGGAAGGCAGCCCTTGCTTTCTGGTTGATGGATAACGGATAGAGCCATTTACGTCTGGCCTCATCGTACAGTCCGCCAGAAAAAGCGCGAGGACTCGGATCAATCTCCACTTGGTAGCCATGTACACGACCATCCATATATTCTTTTTTACTGAGGCTTCTAATTTGAATACCTGAATTCAACTTGTTATCCACTTTAACTTCCAACTCCAGGATAAAATCACCATACGTTTTCTTAGTAGCTAAAAAGGTATTAGGTGTTCCCAACTCAGAGGTACCTACAATAGCCTGCTCCACAATCTCGTAGGAAGCGGTGCCGTTCAGTTTCTCAAAATTCTTTAAATCCTTGCCATTAAACAGCATCTCCCAACCTTCCTGCGAATAGGATAAAAAGGACAGGGTTATTAAACATAGAATTACAGGTATCTTTTTCATTATTAATCAAAAATTATATTCATCTTTCCAATACTCAACACTACCATTATCCATGGCATTGAGGGCCATTTGTACCACGACAGAGACTCTGGCCCCACTCTCGGCATTACTTCGCGGCTGTTTATTTTTCAGGATGTTTTCCTTGAAATCCAACAGTGCCTGAAGTGTGGGCTCTTCATGGCTGACGTTTATCGGTTTTCCTCCGCTGCTCCACCCTTTCATGGTGGCCCCACTCACCCCATCAACCATTCCCAGATCCATTTCTCCATCATTTTCTTTGTAGGACCATGCCTGATCTCTGGTGATCAGGATACTTCCTTTTTTTCCTAGTAACTGAATTTGGTAATCGTCTTTACTGTTAGTGGTTAAACTCGTATAGGTCGCCTTAGCGCCATTCGCATACTCCGTGATGAGGTGTACATTATCATAGGTTTCACGACCATCTTTCCAGTAATCTACTCCGCCAAAACCTGAAACTCGCGTGGGATGACTGCCAAACACCCAATTCGAAAAATCAATTTGATGGGAACAAAGTTCAGCCGTTAATCCACCGGAAAACTCTCGATACATGCGCCAATTAATCATCTTTTCCCATTTAGGATCCGGTACAGGTCTTCTCCAATTTCCATTTCTATTCCATTGACATTTTATCAACGATACCTCACCTAGATAACCGTCATTTACCAGGTTAAAAACATGATGATAAAGCCTGGAACTATGATATTGATGACCCGTTTGGAATATCTTGTTTGAATTTTTTGCTGCGGTCAAAAGTTGACGGGTATCCTCGAGACCATACGACATCGTTTTTTCACAATATACATGCTTTCCCGCATCAAGTGCATCAATAGCCATGGCAGCATGCATGTTGAACGGCGTAGTGACTAAGATCGCATCTATTTCTTTCTGCTCCAGAAGTTTTCGATAATCGGAATAGTACCTGGTTTCGCCTGTTCCATACTTCTTCGCCTCCTGAAGCCTAAAAGGAATAATATCGCACATTCCTAGCACCTCAAGGCCCTCAATATTCTGTATCAATTGAGCCAACCCGCTGCCGCGGTCGCCAGTGCCTATAATTCCTACCTTCACAGATTGGTCTTTATCCATGGGAAATGATAACACGGCACTGGAGGCACTTAAACCAATTACTGCAGATGTCGACTTAGCAATGAAATCTCTACGTTTTAATATCATAGTTGGAGGGATATGAACTTTGGATAAGTCGCCCTGTACTATATAGACGGGCGTACTTAAAAAAACTCTTACTAGGGCTCAGCATTTCAGCCTTTTCTTACAGTAAAAGTTAAACTAAAAACCCGTCTTTCCATACTTCTCCATCGCCTTTTCGTTAACGATCAGACCAAGACCTGGCTCAGTGGGCACTTTCAAAAAGCCATCCTCAAATTCAAAATAGTTATCAAATAATTCAAACAGGTTTCCATAGCCTTGCGCAATGCGCTTACCTGCATACTCCTGAAATCTGGCGCCATTGGGTATTGAAGCCAATAGGTTAAGACTCGCAGCTGTGGCGAGTGTGGGCTTAGCATTATGTACCATAATCTGTTTACCAAAAGCGTGAGCCAATGAGGCAGCTTTTCTACATTCTGTGATACCTCCGCACTTGATCACATCGGCATTAATGTAATCCACATTAGCAACGGTAATAAGGTCTTTCATCATCCACTTGTTGTATTCATGCTCACCAGCCATTACGGGTACATCAAGCGCGTCCACTACCTGTCGTAATCCTTGATAATCCTGCTGGAAAACAGGCTCTTCTATCGCATAAACATTAAAATCATTGATGATGCGCTTACTCATTAAAATGGCGTCCGCGGGGAGGTAACCATTGTTAAAATCTACCATCAATCGAATCTTATCTCCGATCGCACTCCTGATTTCTTTGACACATTGATAAATGTCATCATCAGGGTAAGGGTTAACATTTTCCTGACGAATCCCCATGCGAGCTTTAACTGCCTTGTAACCCTGATCAACAAATCCGGCGGCAATCTTTGCCATTTCCGTTGGAGATAGGTAATCGTCACCTTTAGATCGACTGTAGCTACCATATACCTGAATTTTATTTAAACCATTTCCACCCAATAACTTATAAACCGGCATTTTCAATAGCTTACCTTTCAGATCCCACAGCGCACTATCTATGCCTGAAAGTGTACCAGGATGAATACCTGCCACCCCTGCCTCCATCCCTTTCAGGTAGGCTTCATGCCATAGACCTTCACTATCAAAGGGATCTTTACTTATAAAATACTTCTTGAGCCCTTTACTCAGGTAAAGGTTAGCATACTTTTTATTCGCGCCATCACTTTCCCCCCATCCGGAAATTCCTTCATTCGTCTCTACTTTTATGAAATGAGCCTTCTTAAAGTAATAACCCTTGATATCAGTAATTCGGATGCCATTCACATTAGCCATCGATGAAGACGCAGCGCTGGCCGTTGTAGTACCACTGGATAAAAGAGCACCCATGGCGCCTAACCCTGAATATTTTAAAAATGATGTTCTATCCATAATTATCGATTAATGAACTTATACGTTATCTAAGGCCTTTAACCTAAGCAAGGCTTCCATGAAATAATAGTCTGCGTAAATGATGGGTATGTTTACTTCCTTGCCCTTAGGCTTATTCCCTACACTCTGATCTAGAAAAAAGAAATTTTTATCAGCGGACGGTTCATAGCGATAGTCGTTTGTCAAGTTGATCAATACCTCCCGAGCATAGCTCAAATAAGGATCACGCATCTCAGGCACAAAATCACTCAATTCTATCAATGCGGAGGCAATAATAGCAGCGGCTGATACATCTCTCGGTGCATTGGGAAGTTCAGGGTCTTTAAGGTCCCAGAAAGGAATATTATCCTCTGGTATAGCACTATGGTTCATCAAAAAGTTGGCGACTGTTTTCGCCTGGTCAAGGAAAGTGCTGTCCTTCGTTTCGCGATAAGCCATAGTGAAACCATAAAGTCCCCAGGCTTGACCTCGTGCCCATACCGATTCATCTGCCAACCCTTGATGGGTGCCTTTCCAGATGGGCTGACCCGTGAGCGTATCGTAATCCACTACATGATAGCAACTATTATCTGCCCTATAATGATCCTGTAAGGTCTTCCTGGCATGGCTAACAGCCATGTTGTAGTAGGTAGAATCTCCGGTGGCTTTAGTAGCCCAGAACAAATATTCCAGATTCATCATATTGTCTATAATCACTGGGTACTGCCATTTACCCGGCCTATCCCATGATTTGATCATACCGATGAGAGAATCATATCTGGAAGCCAAAGAATTGGCCCCATTAATTAGTATATTTTTATAGTTTTCACTTCGTAAGCGTTGATAACCCCTGCCGTAGCTATTATATAACATAAATCCAAGGTCGTGATCTGCAGTATGATACTGCACCTCTTCCAACTTTTCGGTGTAGGTCATGGCTTGTTGTTTCCAATCTCTAGTGCGATCATGACCCTCTAACATCCAAAGCATCCCCGGTAGAAAACCGCTGGTCCAGCCTTCAGGAGCCGTGTACCTTACTTTTCCATCCTCTACTGATCGCGGCAGTTTGGTAGATTCTGCATTTTCTATGGCCCCGTAAATTCGATGCGCCATTAGATCCAAAACCTCATCCGGATTAAAAGGAGATTCTTCTTCTGTGGTTGTCTGTTTTGAGCAAGACACCATCATAAAAAAACTAATCACTAACAGTAAATTTCCTCTCGAAACTATTTTTTTCATAAAATTCTATTTTATCCTTGCACCATCTTGCCTGCGATTTTCATAATATTCTTGAAGCACGTAAAATGCTTTTTTACGAATGCCATTTTCTGAAATGATCCCTTTCCGGTTATAGTCTTTCTGAATATGACGAAGATTTCTGCGAGGCGAGCGAAAATCCATCAATATCCAGGGGGAGACTCCGGCTAAGAAGTTAATATTGTCCATCATATCCAAGTTACATTCGTACACCTCAGCCTGGTATTCTTCAGTCCAGCGTTCATCTACGGTACCGCGCATACCGACAAGTGCACCACCGCCCACCTCACTCATGATCATAGGCTTATCATAAGGATTCTCCCAAATCAAGTCACGACACTCATAGGGCCTGCGACCATACCAACCATAATAACTATTAATTCCAATTACATCAATCAACTCACCAAGCGGATCATCAATAATGGTTTTATTCCCATCAGCACTTTGCGTATTGAGTGCTGCTGTCACCAAACGTGAATCATCCAATTCTCTTACTTTACGTATCAGCTTCTTGAGAAAGGCAAGCCGGGAATCGGTCACGGGGGTTTCATTCGCTACAGACCAAAGGGCAACCGAGACCCTATTTTTGTCTCGAGAGATCATATCTTGCAACTGCTGCTCTGCATTCTGATAGGTAGAAGGGTTATCATAATCGATAGTCCAATACACCGGGATTTCCGACCAGATCAAAATGCCTAGCTCCTCGGCAATCTTGACGGTATGCTCATTATGCGGATAGTGGGCCAGTCGCACAAAATTACACCCAAGTTCCTTCACCCAAGAGAGTAGTACCCGGGCCTGCTCAGGGGTGGTAACTCTACCACCGCCAAAAGGAGCTTCTTCGTGCATACTGATTCCGCGTAAGAATAATGGCTCTTCATTCAATAATATCTGGGTGACGTTCGTCTCAACAGTTTTAAAACCGATCTGATCTCGGATGGAATCACCCTCCAAACCCAGTATTACTTCATAGCGTTTTGGAGTTTCAGGTGTCCAAAGTGTCGGTTTGGCTTTGATCGAGAATGGAGCATAGCCCTTTTCATCGGTGGTCAATTCTACTTGTTTTTTAAGCTCATCTATGGAAACAGAAATGTTCCTCTCGGCTATATTATCTCCCTGGAGCTGTACCCATCCTTCAATTCCTCCGTTATCACCCAATCGAACAAAATAGTCAGCAATAAAAGTATCCTTAAGGAAAACCAAAGAAACGGAGCGTGTGATTCCACCATAGTTCCACCAATCAAAGTTTATGGTGGGCACGGCTTCTCTTAACCGCTTATTATCCACTTTTAAGATGAGGTCGTTAGTTTCCTGCAGTTGATCGGTTACATCAAATGAAAAAGGTGAAAAACCACCTAAATGTTCACCAAGAAATTCCCCATTTAGGTATACCCTACACTGGTAATTAACTCCCTCGAAATAAACCAGATGACGACCATCTCGTTCAGGCTTATTGAATGTTTTTTTGTACCAAATAGTGCCTTCATAGTAATAGAGCTTTTCCATCTGCGTATTCCAGTCGCCCGGCACATTCAGTCGATAGCTATGATCAAAATCGTACTCAATACGGTCATAGGAATTCTTCATCTGCTCATTCAGGAAGTAGCCCTTTTTTCGGTATCCCAGACTATGATTATACAACCCATTTTCCAAGGGATCCACGATAGCCTCCCAGAGACCATCAAGACTTACTTTATCTCTGGCTTGTATATTTTGTAGCAAGCTCTGACCAAATACACTAGTTGCGAAGCCAGAACATAGTAAGCAAAGAACGATTATCCTAATATTAGCAAGCGGTAGAAATCTGATCATATCTTGACTTGAATAATGCTTTAAGACTATTTTCGATACAGGTTGTTGTGCTCCACAATCTGGTTTTCGTTTATACCGTTTGTGGAGACTCCCTGAGACACTTTACGGAGATTATTATTAAGCAAAACAATATCTGCAGTGGTAGAACCAACCAGATTGACAAAGACACTTTTGGATATCGGAGAGTTAGCAGACAATTCAACAGATACCGCATCTTCCAGGTGAATCACAGGGAGATCCGTAGTTTCTTTAGACCGGTTCTTAAACCCTGAAATATCAACAGTACTAACATCTTTGCCCCAAATCATGTGCTTCGGATGTTCAGGAGTGGCATCCAAATCATTAATCGTTAGGTCTTTAATGTCTAAACCATTGACATGAACAAATGAAAAATAAGATTCAACGTGAGCATAGTCGTTCGCTGCTTTATTCTTTAGGTTTCGGACCCCACGTGGTTTCATCATATCGGTGTAGGGTAATTGCTCCTCTACCGTAAAATTGATATTCGATAGTTTAATATTTTCCAAAGGCGAGTCAGGCTGCCCGAAAAACAAACAATGACCATATTTGGTATCAATGGTGATATCGTTAAAAGAAATGTTTTTGACCGAGCCGAGTTTAGAATCGGGCTTTCTTTGTTCGAGATCTACAAAGATCGGGTAAATCCCTCTTGGGCGCGTAGGATCTTCAGTTTCATTAAGTGCAGTCTCGATGTAAATGTTATTGAATTTTATATTTTCAAAGGTTCCTCCGTCTTTGGCAAAAAGAGCAATTCCGTATATGCTGTTACGAATAATAATATTGTTGAATACGGCATTTCGAATAGGATCTTCCGACCTTGTTCCCAATTTGATGGCCGAATCATCTGAGATCAGTACGCAGTTGGTCACCACCAAATTTTCCGTGGGAATACCGTTCCTGGATTTTGGGCAGATGGCATCATCGCCCGTTTCGATGTAAGTGTTAGAAATAAACACATTCTTGGAGGATACCGGATCAATACCATCTGAATTTGGCGATCCTAATTCACTGATGATCGAAATTCCATCGATCCAAACTCCATCACAAAAGCTAACATCCAGGTTCCAGTTAGGTGAGTTGATAATTTCAATATCATTGATATAGATATTGGTACTATACTTTAGCCATATTAACTTGCTTGGCCGGTTATAGGGTCGTTTCTTACCTTTCCAAAAGGCACTACCCTGCCCATCAATCGTTCCTTTGCCAAATATGCCGAAGTTACTGGCCTGATTTGAGCTGATCAGACTTTTAGAAGCTTCTTCAGTGTAGTCATCTATGTTTTTACTTCCATAAAGCGTAGCTCCGGCCGACAGATGAAGGAATGTATTGTTTTTCATCATTAAACTTCCTGTTAGGTACTCTCCCGGAGGAAAAAAGATCGTACCGCCACCTGCTTTACTGCATTGATCAATTAATTGCTGAATTTCCTGCGTAATCAATACCCCCCTACCTGATTTTTCGATGTGATCTATAATGTTATATTGACCTTGCTGCGCAAAAAGAGAGACAAAAGAGAATATTAAGACTGATGCTAATAAAGTAAGCTTCATTGGGAAATGGCTATAGTTGTAAGGTTAAATGCTTAATACAGAAAAAGGCTCTTCTACCTTTATGCCAGAAGAGCCTTTTGTAATTATCGAGTGTTAATTATTGCTTAGCTAGTGAAAAAACATAGCTTCCAGCCAAACCCGAGGTACGCGCACCTATTACTTCATTAGTAGCTGTGAAAGTAAGTGTAAGCGTTGTATTATCGGCATTAAACGCTGCTTGAGCGGCTACACCATCTAAAGTTAAACCAAGTCCTGTAGCTGAGCTCGAAGTAATGGTCCAAAAACCACCAGTATCTGTGAAAACTGGATCTCCATCAATAGTGATATAAGAACCGTCAGCGTTAAATGTAATTCTGAAGTTCGAATACTCCGGGCTGGTTACATCAAAGTTATCCAGTGTAACACTGGTACCTGACCATGCTCCCGCCAATCTATCAGTATCCGAAGGTCCTGAAGAATCATCATCTCCACATGACATAAAAGTTACTAGAGATGAAAGGGCTACTATCGAAAGTATATATCTTATCTTTTTCATATTACTCTTTTTTAGACTCAAATCAGTTGGCTATTATTCTTTTATAAATTTTACATTTTTGATTGTACCATCATCCTTCGTAATCCTAAAGATGTAGGCCCCGTTTTGCATCGGTGCGACAGACAATCGAGCGTTTTCTTTTATATCACTCTTACCAACAAACCTACCGGTCACTGACCATATTTCAACAGATACAGAGTTAGGATCCGGGAATTGAACAAAATTACTGGAAGGATTGGGGTACACTAAAAGCTCATTCGATAGTGAAAAGTCACTTTCAAAGCTGGTGATAAGCGCACTATTGAAATCTGCAATCGCCTGGTCCAGATCACCCTTAGCATTTTGGAAAGTTTCTGGCGTATTAGAAGGGTCATCCAAAATAGCTTGGGCTACTGCAATAGCAGCAGTGAAAGCGTCTATGGCAGCTTGTGGATATTGACCTATATTTCCTCCTGCAGTTGCAGCCGATAAAAGATCCGTGGCATCACCCAGACTTTGCTCAAGGCCACTTCTACCAGATAAAATTAATTCCCACACAGGATCTCCCAATTGACCTCCTGTATTAGAAGCAAAGGCTGATTCGAAAGAGTCTTGATATCTAAAGCTAAATGGGTCATCGGGGAATTCCCAGGGTCTGACAGATGATTTATCATCGTTTCCATTAGGATCCGCCCAAAATTGATCAATAATCACTTTCAAAGTATCGACTGATGGACCAAACGCAAAACCTACGAATTCCATTATGTTAGTTGCTAACTGAGCCTCTCCCGCAAATGCTTCGGCTCCAGGATTGAACATTCGTCTTGGTTCAATTCCCCAATCTACATCGGCAAAGGCCATTGTATCCTGAGGGTACGCGTTTACTATTGCAGTATCAAGATAAATATTATTATTTGTAAGAGTTAAGGTCTGGGGTACATCAGGAAGTTCTGAAACCGCTTGAGCCCCTAGTGTATCAAATTCTAAGAGATAACGTTGATCATATACAGCTCCTGCAGTATCTACTAAGTCGACACCCAAATAACCAGAATTAATAACTAAATTATTAGTGAAAATACCTGTTTGCGTATCCGCGAAGTCAAAAATACGCTGTCCTGTATGAACAATGGTATTTTGATTTAATTTTGCATATTGAATCCAGCCTCCTCGATCATTCAGCAACGTAGATGAAATATTATAGATAGTACTATTCTCTATTAGGACCGTGTCAATGTCATTCCCTCGGTCATCTATCATTCTACCGTTATTTGTATTACTAGGGCGACCAATATTAGAAATAATTGAATTCGTGATATAAACCTTGTTATTCGCATTGTCTAACCGAAGTGCACTCTGACCATCTTGGTCCAGATGACAATCGTCTATAACCACTCGTGCGCCGTCCGCAGATACACGAATAATTCGCTGACCTGGATTTAGAGTTCCAAGTTCATCCATTCCTGTAATGTATAAACCTTTAAATGTTACATCAGCCCTAGCTCGAAAAGGTCTTGTAGACTCTCCTCCCCCTATAACACCAGGCACTATTCTAGGACGAGGACCATCGCCTTCCTCAGCAACAATGTTAAGATTAAATCTAACGCCAGATGGAGATCTATTCTCTATTGAGCCACTCAATATGTAAGTCTGGCCTCTCTTTAACCTATAAACTGCATGAATACGCTCTCCAAGTTCAGTCGTATCACCAGCGATTGTTTCATTAAGCAACCCGATTTCACTATTGTTAGAGTCAATATCCAACGTATCTGACTGTGCATACACAATCATACACGACAAAAGCAATATTTGAGTTAAAAAAATCCGTTTTAGGTAAATAATTTTCATAACATTGTTGGTTTATTCAATAATTATTTTAGTTGAAATTGTAGTCCAAAATCGGCTGTTACTCCGAACATTGCAACTGACGATTCTAGCCCTTGTATCAGATTAATATCTTGTTGATTTGTCAAGTTATTAACGTTAACGAATACTCGTAGATTCTCATTTACTCGTTGTTTGAAAGTCAAATCTACTCTGGTAAATTCTTGTGTATAATCATCTTGCTCCTCGCGTATATTAATATCTCTGCCAACCTGCCCCTGATACATCAATGAGATTCGACCGGTAAAACCACCTTTTTCATAGCCAAGTGAAAAATTATATATACTATTAGGTTGACCTAACATAGGCCCTTCTCTTTCAATCAAAAGCTCTCGTGCGCTCGTCTGCCGCGCACCACTCGGTGGCTTTTGCTATTCAGTCTTGCCGTGAACGCGCTGCTGTTGGTGGCGCCGCTCTACATGCTTCAGGTCTATGATAGCGTGCTGA
>JBCCSU010000115.1:0-14452 GCA_039199635.1 Bacteroidota bacterium
ATAACGATGGACCTATAAATAAGCAGCCCGATATGCCTAGTTGAAGATAAATTCCAGCTAAATCAGGATTAAAGTAATAGATAACCGACTTGCCAATACGGATGCTTAATGCGAGTAGAAGCAAGCCAAGAAAATAATTGGAAGCCGCACGTGGCTTGGCAACAAGTAAAAAGTAAAGGCCAATTACCAAGCCATTAAAGGCACCCAGAGCGCTAAAAAAGAAGAGTAATTCACGGCTCAACTCCATAGTTCTAAACTATGGAATTTCAAACTACCGCTCAAATAAGTCTTACTAGTGCACTGGGTGCAGATTAGAATACCTTAACGGACTAGGAACCTGTCGCGGAATAAACTTCAAAGGCCCTTAGTGTTTGGAAACCTACAGATTCACATTGACCTTTGAAATTTTTAGGAATAACGAGAAAATCACCTGGGTAAAATGTATCAGTAGCGCCATCTTCGGAAGTTACCTTTAGTATTCCATTTAATACCTGCAATAGCTTTTCCTTTTCCTGGTTTTGGGAAGTTTTATACTCTTTGTTAATCAGATTGACCGCCAGTTCTACACCTGAGTAGACCTCAGCGATAGGCTCTTGATGATTTTTGGAAGCCCCGGATAGAATATTTCTATCTATCACCATTGCTTTTGAGATAGGAGATCGAAGGCTGGAATCAGAACGCTGTTTAGCTACCACCGCCAATTCCAGGTGTATCTTGTCTTTCCCTACAAAACTCCACTTTCCTTTATACCCTTTTGCTTGGATAAAATAATCACCTGTTTGTACTTCGAACGGCTCACCCTGATGAGGTTCTACTTTCGCTTTTCCATTCATCCAAAAAATGAATTCTTCTATAGGAAAATCTTCAAATTCATTGGTCCCGTTCCCAATAGCCACCATGTAAATACCTAGCTCAGCGCCATCATACACCTTTTTTTGATAAACCTCCAGCTTTGATTCTCTAAAGGTTAAGCCCTCACCAGCAAGCTGGTCTTGTGGTATTCTAAATACTCCCGACTTGTTATTTTGTGCATTTAGGGAATAAAATGACCAGGTGAATAGTAAAACAGTTAGTGTTAATTTGTTCATGAATTTTTTGATTCAAAGATTATGAACGAAGCCTATTTCATGGTATTAACCGATCATATGGGAGTACAAATAGATCGGATTATACTTCAATCTGTGATCTATACTGTGCGGGTGTAACGCCTTTTACTTTTTTAAAAGCAGAGAAAAAAGAAGATTTTGAGTTATATCCTACCTCATAAGCGATTGACTCCAGATTGAAGCTGACATTTTTTTCTAGCAGTTGACAAGCATCTTGTATTCTATATTCATTAATGAGCTGAGCGTAGCTTTTCTTTAAATTATCGTTTAACATTTGGGATAAAAAATGCCTTGAAACGGCTAACGTTTTGGCAACTTTTTCCAAGGTTAGATTAGGATCTCGATACAGCTTTTGTTGATCCATGATCTGCTCTAGCTTATGTTTAAGCTTTGCTACCTCATTTTGATTCAGTTTTCGTCTGTACATAGCGGATTGTTGTTTCTTTTTACCTGAGCTTATCCAGATATAAAACGAAATATAAAGCACAATAGAAAACCACAATGGTCCTAGTATGTAAGAGGTGTAAAGCGATACGACAAACCCGAGACAAACGAGAATAGTGCTTACAAGAACCAGTACTATTTCTTGATCACTTTGATCAAGGGTGGGGCCTTTTGCCTTAAAAAGCGACTTTAGTAGCCGTGATGCTGTAATTACTGACGCCAAAATGTATATGGTTAAAAGGCCGTGAACAGAATATCTGATTGGACGATCCCAAATTGCAAAATCGAAGGTAAAACCAGCTACGACTAATAAAAAAACCAGTACAAAAAAATGTATCAAAGCCTTTTTGGAAAAGGTACTACTTTCCTGAACTCTGTATTTTACATAATAAAAAAGTAAAGGACCTAGAATCAGGTTTGCACACAACCCCAACTTTATGAAGAGGGTAAGTATGTTTTCGAAAAAGTAAAAACAAGAGACTCCAACCCTCACGGACAGCATTAAAAGAAGTATCCCCAGTAATAATTTATATTTAATGGCAGCACTATGCCTAGATAGGATGTATAAACCCAACAGTAGCGCATTAAATGCTCCCAAGGCACTAAAGAAAAATAAGAGACGCGTACCTAAATCCATGATCTAATCTAAAAATTGAACGCTATAGAATAGATGTATTTTCCATAATTCTTCGGCTCACCTGAAGATCAATTTTTTTTAGAATTTTCTGTATTACGCTAAATGCTTCAGTCAAATTCTTGTAAGTATTAACTATTGTGCAAATTTATCAGGTTAGCTTAAGTCTACAGGCAGGAACCTCTTCTGGCCAGAGATATTTTAGTAACCATTCTAGCATCATGATTTATTCACTTTATTCTCTTTCATTAGTACTTTAGAAGTATGAAGCCATCGAAAGTAATTCTGCTCATTCAGCTTTCTTCATTTTTAGTCTTCATCGGTCGAGCGTATCAATTTTTCTTTTTTGATACCCCATTTCAGGCTTTTGTATCAAACGGAAGCCCAGTGATACCTATATGTGCCGTGTTTCTCCTTCTGGCAGCTTTAACCAGCATCTTCTGGTTTGACATTCACCTTAAAAAATTGAAGACGGGAGTAATGGCTATCGGAGTAATTATCTTGGTATTGATCGGTTTAGGTCTGGTAAAAGAAAAAAACTACGATATAATGCAGTTTTTTGAAGTTGCTGTTCAACTGGCCTGTCCTTTGAGCCTGTTCTTTTTATCGCGAAAGGAACCTCAACCAACGTTTAAGCTCATTTTCGCACTCAAATGTGCAATAGCACTCACTTTTATAGCCCATGGGTTTTTCGCATTAGGGTTTCCTTATCTTCCCGATCATTTTATAGGTATGACAATGAGTATATTGCCAATAGCGGAACGGCAAGCCAGTCAGCTTTTGTTTGTGGCCGGCTTGTTTGATGTAGTGGCTTCAATACTGTTGTTTTTCCCAAAAACGGTTCGGTATGCACTATTTTATATGATCATTTGGGGGTGTTTAACAGCCCTAGCTCGGATAGTATCTAGCCTTGATACTCAGTTTTTCCTAGAATCACTTCATAATTCTGCCTACTTGACCATATACCGGCTTCCTCATGGGCTACTGCCGTTAGCCGTGTTAATGCTCTTATTACAAAGGAGCAAGGTAAAACCAGTTTCCTAGATTACTATCCCAGCGGTATTCTTATCAAAAGCGTCCATCCCATATTTCATCCCATTTAAATCAGAGTAGGTCTAATTCGTCACACTCTTTTTTAATACGAATCCGTCACAATTACTATTGGATCATAATTAAAGTGATCCGATATGAAATTAACTATCTCAAATTTATCAAAGACCTACCCGAACGGGGTAATGGCTATCAATAATCTTGATCTCCAAATTGGCGCTGGAATGTTTGCTTTACTTGGGCCTAACGGAGCGGGTAAATCTTCCCTTATGCGTACCATAGCCACGTTACAAAGGCCGGACAGTGGCTCCATTTACTTTAATGACATTGATGTTTTAAGTAACCCTACATCACTAAGAAAAGTATTAGGTTACCTTCCCCAGGAATTTGGTGTTTATCCCAAAATTTCAGCGGAAAGTCTGCTAGATTATTTCGCGATCATCAAAGGCATTTCATCAAAAAAAGATCGTAAGACAATCGTTCAAGAAGTGCTTGAACTGACAAACCTCTTTGACGCTAGAAAAAAAGCGGTACACGGCTACTCTGGAGGTATGAAGCAGCGGTTTGGTATTGCTCAAATGTTACTAAATAATCCGAATCTCATTATTGTAGATGAACCTACAGCCGGTCTTGATCCCGCTGAAAGATCACGGTTCCTCAATATTCTCAGAGAAATAGGTGCCTCTAACACCGTAATATTCTCAACGCACATAGTAGAGGATGTAAAAGAGTTGTGTACCGATATGGCCATTGTTAATGGAGGAAGGGTACTTAAGCATCAAACACCCAACGCTTCTCTAAGAGAAATAGAGCATCATATCTGGACTAAGACGGTAACCCATTCACAATTAGAAGTCTCAGAACTAAATTATTCAGTTCTGTCATCAAGCTATAATCAGGATAATACTATTAACATAAGAGTTTATGCTGAAGACATTCCCGGTGAAGATTTTACGCGTACTCAGCCCCAGCTTGATGATGTTTATTTCATCGCCTTAAAAAAAGATCATTAAAACCATTGAATTATGTTTACTTCCATCTTCTTTTTTGAAATTAAATATTGGCTTAAGCAACCCTCTACCTATGTTTTTATGATCATCATGACGCTACTGGGTACAGGGGTCATGGCCGGTTATGCTGGTGTGTTTGATGATGCGGTATCCACTCAGCCAATTCCTAAACTTGCCAACTCAGCCATAAACATTCATAGGATCTTTTCGGTGTTTAAAGAACTCTTACTTATCCTTTTACCGATTGTTTTCGGGCAAACGATCTATCGTGATTTTAGCAGTGGCGTACATTCAGTTTTTTACTCATATCCATTTTTGAAGGTAAACTTCTATTTGGCAAAATTTCTTAGTGCTTTTGCAATAATGGTTTTGGTGAGTCTTTTCTTAGGTGTAGGATGTGTGCTGGGTACGTTTTTGCCAGGTGTTGATGCTAACCTGCTTGGTTCTTTTTCTTTAACCACGTACGGGGTAGAATACCTCGTTTTTGTTTGGCCTAACATACTTGCTTTTGGTATGATGATATTTGTTAGTGTAGCACTATCTCGAAATATATACAGTGGATTTGTGGTCGCTATCGGGATAGTGGTAACGCAGCAGATATTGGGTCGCCTTTTTGTCAGTACAGATAATATGACACTTTTTTCTTTGTTCGATCCCTTCGGTGCAGTACCCTTACAGTATTACACGTACCTGTGGACTGTAACAGAACAAAATACGCTTAATCTTCCTGTTACTGGACTGGTACTGTATAATAGACTAATTTGGTTGGCGATAGGTGTTGTAATTTTTATTATAGGCTATACCCAATTTTCATTTACACAAACAGTCAGGTTTTTTCGATGGTCTAGAGCTAAGGCTACCAAAGTCATAAAAAACAATTTTGGTAGCGTTACCAAGATATACCTGCCTACAGTTCACTATGACTTTTCCTTTTTTGCTCAGCTAAAATCTTGCTGGCTAATGTCTGACGCTGACTTTAAGTATATCATCAAGAGCGGTCCATTTAGAGTAATCCTGGTGATTGGCTTTATTTCTGTACTGTTCACATTATCGCAAATGAATCCTCAATACGCGACTAAGCTCCTTCCCGTAACCTGGCTAATGCTTTTATTTCCGGTTTTCTTTTTTCTAATGGTGGTTAACCTACTTACTTTCCTCTATGCCGGTATGCTCATTCAGCGTGCTAGAGCTGCTAAAATGGATCAGTTATTAGGATCTAGCCCTGTAGGTGACTGGGTATTGGTAGTATCCAAGTTTTTTGCGTTGGTAAAAATGCAGGTGGTGCTTTTGGCCTTAGTAGGCATGGCTGGGTTGATCGTGCAAACGGTCAATGGCTTCTTTGACTATAACTTCGGTCATTACCTTTTCCATCTCTTTGTACTCAACCTATTAGGCTGTGTTATCTGGGCTTGCTTGGCGATATTGATGCAAACCCTATTTACTAATGCTTATTTAGGCCTTTTCCTGTTGATTCTGGGGGCTGTGGGTCTCAGCGAACTACAGATGCTCGGCATTGAGAACACATTATTCCGGTATAATCAAAATCCAGACCCTGACTTTATCTTATCATACTCTGATATGGGTGGATATGGAGCTGGATTGTTACCCTTTTTGGCCTTTAAGATCTATTGGCTAATTGGAGGCCTTATTTTGCTGTTTATTTCCTGGCTCTTCTGGATAAGAGGTGTTGATACAGCCATAAAAACAAGGCTTTCGTTTGCCAGATTAAGAATGAAAAGGCCTGCTTTGACCCTATTTTCAATATTACTTCTCACCTTTATTAGTCTAGGCGTTACCATTCATTATTTTGATGACCAAAATGAGGGTGCCTCGACACTAGAAACGGATCATGACATAAACGTTGACTTACTAGAAGCAGCCTTGCAGCCAAGAGTAACTGATGTTAAACTACAAATGGATATTTATCCTAAGACCAGAAGTTTTGAAGCTCAGGGGCAATATATCTTAATCAACAAAACAGATCGTTCTTTGGATAGTCTTATAGTATCTCTGAAGTCAGGAGTAATTTCTTCATATTGGCTTAACGTTGATTTTCAATCGCTTTACAATAAAAGAGATCTGGATATTTTAGAATTGCTAATACCCTTGGCACCAGGAGATAGCCTTATAATGGATTTTAACGTTAAGAACATTCCTAACACCGTATTCCAAAAGAATTCACCTATAGAAGAGAATGGTACATTTCTAACCTCTCATATGTTTGCACCAACTATAGGTTATCGATCCGATCAATTCGATATAGCTGATGCTTCCGATAGTAGTGCTCTTCAGCACATGTACCGTTCTTCCGATGCAGATTTTATAAACTTTGAAGCGGTGGTAAGTACATCATCCGATCAAACGGCTATTGCACCTGGCTATCTTGAAAAGCAGTGGACGATGGAAGACAGGAACTACTTTAAGTACGTGTCTGACAGTAAGGTGACCAATGATTATGTTTTTAACTCCGGAGTTTACGACTTATACACTGATGTTTGGCGTAACACGACAGGTGAGGCGGTAGATTTAACCATTTACCATCATCCTGCACATACTTACAATCTGGAGAGGATGATGAACGGGCTAAAGGCCGGTCTGGACTACAATTCGAAGTACTTTGCACCTTACCAACATCGTCAAGCCAGAATCATTGAATTTTCCAGGTCACTTGGGAATTACGGACAATCCTATGCCAACACGTTACCACTTTCAGAAATGAGCTTTGTTGCTGATATTGATTTATCCAATGAAGGAAGTTTAGATAAACTTTTTGGTGGCATAGCTCACGAAATTGCACATCAGTGGTGGGGACATCAGGCGATTCCCGCAGGTGTAGCAGGTTATGCAATGATCACGGAAAGCATGTCAGAATATGTAGCGCTCAAAGTAATAGAACATGAATATGGTAAAGATATGGTTAGGGTGTATACCAAGCTATCTTTGGAGAAATACCTGAAGGAAAGAGGTAGAAAAACGGAGCAAGAAAATCCTTTGGTCAGTAACAGTGGGCAAGATGAAGCACATGTGCCCTATGAAAAAGGTTCTTTAGCGATGTATATGTTGAGTGGCTACCTCGGTGAAGATAATTTTAACGCTATCATTCGTGATTATCTAAGTCAGGTAAGATTTACTGACGCGCCCTATACTACGGCCGAGGAAATGGCAAACTTTATTATTGATAGAACCCCTGATAGCTTAAAATATCTGGTTAATGACGTTTTCAAAACCGTGACTTTATATGATAACAAAGTGGATCAGGTTGATGTAAAGTTTATAAATCCAAATGAATACCATATTAAGATCAAACTGGATATCCGTAAGTTTAGAAGTGGTGAGAGTGGTATACGCATATATTCAGATCATGGAGATACTAACGCTATTTCCTTACCGCTTAAAGATTACCTTGAAGTTGGGGTTTTTGCCAATGGACAGGAGATTTACCTCAAAAAGCACTTATTTCAAGCCGTTAAAAGTGAGCTAGTGATTGTAACGAACCAAAAGCCGGACAAAGTAGCCATTGACCCTTACTATAAATTGATTGATACTGATCTGAAAGATAATTATATGTCTATACAGTAGGTCTTAATTCCGCATGATAAAAAAGAAGTGGATATACATTGAACTAGGAGTACATATCCTGATCTGGGGTATGTACTTCTGGCTCATGGAATTTGGTCTGGGTACGTTCTGGGATCAATATGAGAAACACCATATTCGGTTAATAGTGTACCAATTACCTGGGGTCTTTTATCTCAACGCTTTTTTTCTCATTCCGAAGTATTTGCGTACTGGAATGTGGTTAACTTATATTTCACTAGGAGTGACCACATTAGTGGTCGTAGAATTCATGAGAGCCGGAGTGGCTTCTTATTTTGACCAGAACAACCTTTTTACTCATTTTTCCCTAAATCCTTTTCATCCAAGGTCTTTGATGAGCAGTGCTATATTCGGATTTATACTTTCTACTGGCTACAAATTCACTAAGGATTGGATAATTAACGTAACCGTGATTGATCGATTGAGGTCCGATAATCTTGAAAGAGAGTTAGCTTTTCTCAAGGCTCAAGTGGATCCCCATTTCTTATTTAACACGTTGAATAGCCTTTATGCACTTGCCTTAGAGGAAAACAGTGACCAAACCGCTGACGGGATCATTAAGCTTAGCACCTTAATGCGCTATAACTTGCACGACTCTCAGTCAGAGAAAATTCCTGTCAAAAAGGAGATCGACTACATTGAAAAGTATATTGCTCTACAGCGCCTACGGGCATCAGAAAAAAATAAGATATCGTTTCAAATCAAGGGGAGTGACAATGGGTCAGAAATTGTCCCCATGCTGCTGATCCCCTTTGTAGAAAATGCTTTTAAGTATGGACTCAATCCAATTGAAGATACCTTCATAGATATAACTATCGAGTTAGCGGGAACTACACTTTTATTAACCGCTAAGAATAGTATTGTAAAAAAGACAGCCTTCGAGAAATCAGGTGTTGGGATTATAAATGTGAAAAAGCGATTGGACCTATTATGCCCAGGTGCTTATTCATTGACAATAAATGAAAATGACAACACGTACCATGTTAGGCTTGAACTAAAACTTTGATCATGCTTAAATGTATAGCCATAGATGACGAACCCAAGGGTTTGGATATCATTAAAAAACATGTCCAAAGACTTAATTCAATTGAGCTAATAGCAACTTATCTTGATCCCTTTGAGGCGATCAGCTATCTCAATGAACACGAGGTGGACTTAATCTTTTTGGACATAAATATGCCCAGTATTAACGGGGTTGAATTAGTCAAGTCCTTAACTTGTAAGCCTATGGTAATTTTTACTACCGCACACAGTGAGTACGCTATGGATAGTTACGAAGTAAAGGCATTAGACTATCTGCTTAAGCCTTTTGATTTTTCCAGGTTTCTTATGGCGGTTAATAAGGCGCAAGATGCGCTAAAGGATAGACTCACCACGGATGACTTCATCTTTGTAAATACAGGAAATCAGAAAAAAAGAATTGTATTTGATGATGTGCTTTACATTGAAGGAGAAGGAAATTACGTAAAATATATTTTTGAATCAGGTAATACCATGGTCAGATCTACAGTGAAAAACACCTTACAAGTACTCCCAAAAAGTAAGTTTGTGCAAATTCATCGATCTTACATCATACCATTCTCCAAAATAGAGAAAGTGGAAGACAGTCATGTTTATATTTCGGATAAGCGCTTACCGGTAAGCTCATCTTTTAGAGAGGAGTTTATGAATTTGATAAACCGATACAACCCGCTGGTTTAAATACATAATTCGCTATTCACCTCAGCGATCACTAATTTTGCCCCTCGCTAAAAAAAGAGAGGGATTGTGAAGACGAAACCAAAGGATAAGGTAAACATTGTTACACTAGGGTGCTCTAAGAACCTGGTAGATTCTGAAGTCATGCTGACCCAGCTAAAGGGTAATAAGATAGAGGCTACCCATGAGTCAAAAAAAGACGATGCCAACGTAGTGATCGTTAATACTTGTGGTTTTATTGATAATGCCAAACAAGAATCTATTGATACGATTCTTAGATACGCAGACGCTAAGGAAGAGGGGATGATCGATAAGCTTTATGTAACGGGTTGTCTCTCCCAGCGCTACAAGGATGATCTTGAGGATGAAATACCACAAGTCGATGCCTTTTTTGGAACGATGGAGTTACCGTTTCTTTTGAAAAAATTCAAAGCCGACTATAAAAATGAGTTGGTAGGTGAGCGAATTTTAACTACTTCAAATCACTATGCTTACCTAAAGATTTCAGAAGGTTGCGATAGACCATGTTCATTTTGCGCTATCCCGTTAATGCGTGGAAAGCATGTATCGAAACCTATTGAGCAAATAGTAACTGAGGCACGTAACCTGGCTAAAAATGGTACAAAGGAGCTATTACTCATTGCCCAGGATTCTACTTATTATGGATTAGATATCTATAAAAAAAGAAATTTAGCTGATCTTTTAAGGCGTCTCTCTGATGTTGAAGGTATCGATTGGATCCGGCTTCATTATGCATTTCCAACCGGTTTCCCGCTAGATGTCTTGGATGTTATACGAGAGCGTGATAACATCTGTAATTACCTTGATATGCCATTGCAACACGGATCAACCTCGATATTAAAGCATATGCGTAGAGGAACCACTCGTGAAAAACAGGAAGAACTTATTCAGGTTATACGGGAAAAAGTACCGGGAATAGCACTCAGAACCACCTTAATCGCGGGATATCCCGGTGAAACAGAAGCTGATTTTAATGAGATGCTAGGCTTTGTGGAGCGATCTAGATTTGAGCGACTAGGCGTATTCACCTACAGTCATGAAGAGAACACACATGCGCATAATTTTGAAGATAATGTGCCGGAAGATGTAAAACAGGAGCGGGCTAATGAGATTATGGCTGTGCAGGAACAGATCTCCTACGATATCAACCAGAATAAGATTGGTAACACCTATAAAGTATTAATAGACCGGAAAGAATCGGGTAATTTCATTGGGAGAACAGAGTATGATTCGCCTGAGGTAGATAATGAGGTGATCATTAATTCTAATACCAATCATCTAAGGTTAGGAGATTTTGTAAACGTTAAAATCACAGCGGCTACAGAATTTGATCTACATGGTATACCGATGCTGTAATTTTTAAGAACCAATATGAAAGTATTTCAGTTTAACACATTGTACTTGCTTCCACTAATGAACTTATGTTATTAAAAACAGTAGATCTTCAGGCTACCCGTAAATTCGGAGATTTATTTCTGGATTACATTGAAGGTGCAGATCAACTAAAACCATTTTACGGCCGATTCCCGAACATTAATAATTTTAAAGCACAGATAGAAGCTAAGAAGTTTTCGGCCGAGCGTAGAAAAATTCTCTGTCAGGCCCTTGTCAATCAATACCAGAATCTCTCCCTAACCGACCAAGTCAACTCAAACTTAGAGGCATTATCCAAGCCCAATACATTTACAATCACCACCGGCCATCAGCTTAATCTTTTTACAGGTCCACTTTATGTTATCTATAAAATCGTTACTGTGATCAATGCTTGTAAGGTTTTAGCTCAGAAATATCCCAACTACAACTTTGTGCCAGTCTATTGGATGGCTTCTGAAGATCATGATTTTGAAGAGATCGACCACTTCCGTTTTGATGGTAAAAAATACCAATGGAAAACGGATCAAAAAGGTGCTGTAGGTCATTTTGATCTTTCCTCGATTCAAGATTTTGTAAAATCTGTACCAGGCACACCGGATTTTTTCGTGGATGCCTATAAGGCTGATAATCTTGCAACAGCTGTACGGAGCTACATGAATTATTTATTTGGTGAGTATGGGCTGGTGGTTCTGGATGCGGATGATCATCATTTGAAATCAATACTTGCTCCAGTTATTCAAGATGACCTTCTAAGACACTCTGCCAAAGGGTTAGTAGATAAGCCAACTAAAGTGATTAATGATCTCGGTTACAAAACCCAGGTTCACAGTAGAGACATTAATTTCTTCTATCTGGATGAGGGAATTCGGGAAAGGATAACATTTAATGAATCCGGCTTTGAGGTGCTTAATACCGAAATGCGGTTGCCAAAATCTGAAATCTTGGAATTGATCAAAGCTGAGCCTGAGAAATTCAGTCCTAATGTGATTCTAAGACCGCTGTATCAAGAGATGATCCTACCTAATCTGGCATACGTAGGAGGGCCCTCGGAAGTAGCGTATTGGCTACAGCTAAAGCCTGTTTTTGATCATTATGAAGAGCAGTTTCCTATGCTTATGCCTAGAAATTTTGCTATGGTAATTCCTGATCGCATCAAAAAGAAACTGGAAAGAACAGGACTGAGTATTGAAGATCTGTTTAAGGATAAACACGAACTTCTGGCCGATACTGCAGTGAGCAATGCGGATCATAAGGTACGATTAAATGGTCAGGTTCAGGAGGTGATTGATACGTTCCATCGCATAAGAGAACAAGCAGCAATTATTGATTCTACGCTTATAGCCCATGTAGAGGCTCAGCAAGCACGAACAAAACATAGATTGGAGCTGATCGAAAAGAAATTCATTCGAGCCGAGAAAAGACGTCAGGAAGAAAAAATAAAGCAGGTGGAGGCGGTGTTAGATTACTTATTTCCTCGTGGCGGATTACAAGAGCGTACAGATAACTTCCTCAATTTTTATTTGGAAAACCCAAAGTTTATTGATCAATTAATTACGTATTTTGACCCGTTCGATTATCGGTTTTACGTAGTTAATGGTTGACAAGCAGACCCTAAGACAAGTCTATTTAGAAAAAAGGTTAACGATAAGTACCACCGAGTTAGAACGTAGAAACCGCCTTCTAGCAGATCTGCTCCTATTGAAATTAGACCGAAACAGCTTCAGCACAGTACATCTTTTCATGAGCATCAAAGAAAAGAATGAAGTAGATACGTTCGGCATCATGGACAACCTGAGAGCAGCTGATCCTACTATCCGTTTCATCACTTCCAAGACCAAACCCAAAGGCATTCTTGAGCACTATAAGATCAACTCAAATACCCTATTCAAGAAGAATAAATGGGGTGTCCCTGAGCCGGTGAAGGCGGATAAAGCAGAACTTAATGTAATTGATCTTGTATTGGTCCCGTTGATTATTTTTGATAAAAGAGGCCATCGTATTGGTTATGGTAAAGGGTACTACGACCGTTTTTTGAAGCTTATTCCTAACGCTGTTAAAATAGGTATTACTTTGGGGCCACCCTTAGACAGAATTGAATATGTTGGCCAGTATGATGTAAGGTTGGATGCATGTTGTACTCCATTTGAATACTACGAATTTTAAAATCATGAAACCTCTAATTACCTGTTTTCTATTGTTTTTTGTATTTACACTACACGCTCAAAAACGAGTGAATCCGGTGATTAAAAATTACGGAGGTATTTATGAGATCCCCAAAGCTGCTGTGGTTGCTGATGGAGAAATAGAATACAAGATCGTTATTGATGTGGTTACCGGTGCAGAAAATTCGAATGACGTAGCTTGGGGTTTAAATGGGATTCACCTGAAAATTCCTTGAGGTAAGGCGGGGAGCTAGGGCACAAATAGAGCGGTTCATTTCGGGGCTCGCGGTTAGGCAAGCTTAAAGGGTTGTTTTTGAACGTTTTGCGGGGAGAATCTGCTTGACACCTTCAAATAATGGTTAAATCAAAATTTGAATTCTGCAATGAGCTTTTTAATTTGCTGTTGGGTTGCCTTTGATAGTCATATTTTAATTGCTATTTCTTGACTAATAAGTACAAGCTTTTCAATTCTTGTACTCGCAGATAGTGGATATGCTAAATTAACTTGACCTATACTTACCATATTGGAAAACGTATGGGATGTTCCGTCCATTATTATCTTACTGCCACAAGAAGATGAAATAAAGTTAAGGCTCTTATTAAATAGCTCAATGAGCAGTGCAGCATCTTCTTTATTCATTTTTTTCCTATAGCTTTCAACTTCAATACTATCCTCAGTAAGTGGATTTAATACCCGGTGCCAAATACTTTTAGAAAATCTGATACACCGAATATGATAATTCGGATTCTCCAAGTCCGAAGTATCCAGTTCTATGGCCCAGAAGGTCTCATTTCGCTGGTACCTAATGACTTGGAAGTCTGAAAACTGGCTAAGCAGAATTTCGTTAATCTTCTCATGATAAACTTTTGAAAGCCGATCCTATTGGGGATAAGCAATCTTGACTATTAGATTGAGAGAAACTGACTACTACGGAATGCGCTATTAACAGATGAGCGATTAGTATCAAATTATAATCTCGAAGACCCATGCGTTTAAAAGTACCTCCTAAGCATTGTGTCAAATATCCTAAACATCAGAGAAATCCTTTCTAACGACAATGAACAGTGTTTTGGGGCCAGTAAATAGATGCCATTATATTCAGGTTTCCGTGAGCTTGGAAAAGGCACGTAGAGCCATTATTTTCGACGATCCAACCTCCTTCTTCCCGAGTTTGACACGATTTTGATTTAAACAACTGGTTATGAGTGAGTTAATTTTTTTCAGGCACACCACAGCTACCTGAGGTAATTGGCTAGTTTTAGTTTCGGGATCAGGTTGGTCAATGGTTTGATTCCCAGTGCCTTAAGGATGATATTTTCGTGTTCGGAAGGCTGTGATCGCAGGTAAAACTCCTC
>JBCCSU010000116.1:0-14387 GCA_039199635.1 Bacteroidota bacterium
AGCGTATCTCTGAGTTTGAGAAAAAAGTAGAAACAAATAGTAAAGAAAGTCTTGAGCAAAGTACGGCCCTCAGAGAACAGTTGAAAAGTTTACGAGAACTGAACCAGCAAATGTCCAAGGAAGCCGAAAACCTGACTAAGGCCTTAAAAGGAGATACTAAAGCTCAGGGCAACTGGGGTGAATTTATCTTAGAAAGTATACTGGAAAAATCAGGTCTTGAGAAAGGTCGTGAGTATTTTGTACAAGAATCTCATAATACGGAGGAAGGCAAAAGATATCAGCCTGATGTTATTGTAAGACTACCTGACAACAAGAATATTATTATTGACTCTAAAGTAACGCTGGTAGCCTATGAACGTTATGTTAATACTGACAGTGACGAGCAAACTGCCCAATTGAAAGCGCACATTTTAGCCATGCGAAACCATATTAAAGGGCTTGACAGTAAAAAATATCAAACACTTTATGGCATTGATGGGTTAGATTTTGTGCTAATGTTTATCCCCATTGAACCGGCCTTTAGTCTAGCAGTCCAGATGGATAGTGAGCTTTTTAACGATGCTTATGAACGAAACATTGTTATTGTTAGCCCTTCCACATTGATTGCAACGCTAAGAACCATTTCCAACATTTGGAAGAACGAATATCAAAACCAACACGCCCTAGAGATAGCTCGGCAGGGTGGGAATCTATATGATAAATTTGTAGCATTTACAGATGATTTAGTGAAGGTGGGCAATAGTTTAGATGGCACACAGCGCGTGTATAAAGAGGCTATGAAGAAACTATATGAAGGAAAAGGAAACCTTATCAATCGCGCTCAAACCATCAAGGAGTTAGGTGCCAAGGCCAGTAAGTCAATGGATCAAAAACTAATAGACAGAGCAGACTAAGGTCTGGTTTCTTTATACTTTATTTGTAAATGAAACTAAGCGGATATGAGAATTACGGCGGATAAAAAGTTGAAGAAATTAATTTTAGTGGGAGACCGAATTTTAATAAAACCTAAAAAGCAATCTGAACGGACTAATAGCGGTCTTTTTTTGCCTCCGGGCGTTCAAGAGAAAGAAAAGATTCAAAGCGGTTACGTAATAAAAGTAGGGCCCGGTTATCCGCTACCACTTCCTTCTGATGAAGATGACCTATGGAAAGGTAAGGAGGAGCAAATAAAATATATCCCGCTTCAGGCAGAAGAAGGGGATTTGGCTATTTTTTTGCAGAAGGGCGCTATTGAAGTGGTTTATGAAGATGATAAATATTTCATTGTTCCGCAGGCATCTATTTTAATGCTGGAAAGAGAAGACGATTTATGAAAGGCCTTTCTTTTAATGCGATGCGTGTGGGATGGCGATACCGCCTTGTTAATTATGGAGATATATACGAGTTCGAGATCATTAGACCTCTTGATAGGGATAACTTTCGGTTGAAAGATCTATCCACCCTGGAGGAATATGATTTGAAAGATATAATAGCCTTTGGAAAAGGGAAGGATTTTGAAATTAGGGAGATCGGTCAATCATTGGGTTTTTAATGTACAAAAACATCTAAAACCAATCATAGCACTGGGGTTCTCGTAAATATACCGGGTTTCCGGGGAGGTTTCTTCAAAAGTCAGTGTCCAGTTCCCACCCATGGCTGTACCCGGTTCGCGAGTTAATTCGCTTACGTTACCCCGAATGTCGTTAATGCTATTGCCAGGTAATGAACGCTTAGGGCCTCCACCTACACCAAGGTAATCCTTGAATTTAAATTCTTCTGAAACGGATAGGTTCTCAAACAGAAGGATAGGATTACGCTCATAAAAGCGTATGAGTTGTTTTTTGAGGTTTTTTAAGGTTAGTTCAGCATTTGAGCGATCTTTGATTTCTTTAAGATATGATCTTTGAAATCTCATTTTACTTAGATCTACGGAATTAGAGCTTATTTTGTAGGAAGTAGAAGCTATAGCTACCGAATACCATTCATCAGGCGATGGTAAGTAATATCTCACTTTAAACGAGGTAGCTGAGTCAATTTTTTGGTTAACCACCGCCGATCTCCATTCGCAATAATCTTTTGCCTGTTGGCGAGATAAGCCAACAACTGGAAAATATCTGAATTCTTCGCCCCTTAGATAGTCATAAGTAAATGCAGAAGCTAAGGGTTCGTCATAGATGTCAGACCATACCGTAGTATCAGGTAGAGCATTAAGATATTTGGTAGCGGAACGGCCTTTTAAATCGTGAAGGTATTCGATGTAGTTCAGATTGGTAATTTCTGAAGCATCAACATAAACACTATCAATTTTAATAGTTCCTGGAGGGGTAAATTGACCTTGGGCTGTCTGTGCCAATAAGTAAATGGCAACACTAAGCCTGCGCATTCAAGGCAAATTCTTTCGCAAAATAAGTTAAAATGATGTCAGCTCCGGCGCGTTTGATGCTCAGTAATATTTCATTCATAGCCGCAGTTTTATCTAACCATCCTTTTTCGGCTGCTGCTGCTAGCATAGCATATTCACCACTCACATTGTAAGCGGCTATGGGTTGATCATAATCTGCTTTCAGCGTTTTGATCACATCCAAATAAGATAGCGCTGGCTTTACCATTAAGAAATCAGCACCTTCATCAACGTCAAGATCTGCCTCAATGAGTGCTTCTCTAACATTTGCCGGGTTCATCTGATACGTTTTTTTATCGCCGCTCTTAGGCGCTGAATCCAAGGCATCTCGAAAAGGGCCGTAAAATGCACTGGCGTATTTAGCCGTATATGACATAATAGAAACATCCGTAAAATTATTTTCATCTAGCTCTTCACGAATGTAACCCACTCTTCCGTCCATCATATCTGAGGGGCCTATGATATCTATGCCTGTTTCCGCCTGGGCTACGGCCATCTGCCCTAATATTTCCAACGTTTCGTCATTGAGAATCTCACCTTGATCGGATACCAAACCATCGTGACCATCGGAACTATACGGATCCATGGCTACATCAGTCATAATACAGGCTTCCGGAAAGGTTTGTTTGATCTTTTTGAGCGCTTTCAAATAGAAAAAATTGGGATCATATGATTTGGTAGCTGTTTTATCTTTGTGCTGTTCTTCTACTACAGGAAAAATGTCAAAAGCTTTTATTCCTAATTTGAGACACTCTTCGATTTCTGTTAAAAGAGGCTCAATACCCAATCGATAGATGCCTGGCATTGACTCTACCTCAGATTTTGCTCTGACTCCTTCAAGTAGAAATAATGGACATATAAAATCATCGGTAGAAACTTTCGTTTCTCTCACTAATGACCTTATGGCGGCTGTTTTTCGATTTCTGCGGGGCCTAATTTGCATAGTGCTGTAGATTCTTCTAAATCAAAGATATCTCATTCTATCCGCAGTATTTCAGATAATTAGTTTTTTGATCTGAACTTCTATTACAGAAAGGTTCAAATGAATTTGATAGCTAACGGATAACGATAAAACTCGCCTTTATCTATGGCTAAAGCCGCTAATATCACAAAGATCAAATTCACAACAGGTAGGACAATTAAGAATAAGATGCCTACCATGAGAACTATAGTTATCACTGCTAATATTACCAAAAGCGTGAATGTGATTTGAAAATTAAGAGATTCCCTGGCATGTTCAGTTATGAATTCAGATTCATCCTTTTTGGACATGTATACTATAAGGGGTACAATAATGTTCCCAAATGGGATAATATATCCCGCCAGTGTTCCCAAATGAGCAATAAGCGCCCACTGCTTATCACTTAATGCGTTAATATCCATTGATACCTCACCATAGACAATTTGAAGTTAACGCGTTTTGTCGTAATCCACTATGGTTCGTTCAATAATATCACAGCACTCGTGAAGTTGTTCTTCCGTCATCACCAGTGGAGGGGCAAAACGAATAATATTACCATGTGTTGGTTTAGCAAGTAACCCATTATTCTTCAGCGCCATACAAATATCCCATGCCGTAGAGCTTTCGGAGTGATCATTAATAACAATAGCATTCAATAATCCTCTACCGCGCACCAGTTTAACCAAATCGGTAGTTTCGATCATATGATTCATTCTTTCCCTAAAAACCAAACCAAGATCGTAGGCATTTTCGGTAAGTTTTTCTTCTCGCAGTACCTCGAGAGCAGTCATTGCTACGCTACAAGCGAGTGGGTTGCCCCCAAAAGTAGATCCGTGCTGTCCGGGTTTGAGGGTTAGCATTATTTCATCCCGGGCAAGAACAGCTGACACAGGAAATACTCCTCCTGATAACGCCTTTCCTAACACGAGTATATCGGGTTTTACTTCATCATATTCGCTGCAAATAACTTTTCCTGTTCTACCCACACCGGTTTGAACTTCATCGGCAATGAGCAGCACATTCTTAGCTTGGCATAAATCATAAGCCTTTTTCAAGTAACCATCATCAGGAACTACAACTCCGGCTTCTCCTTGAATTGGTTCTACCATAAAGCCTGCTACATTAGGATCGTCAAGTGCTTTATCCAGGGCGC
This sequence comes from Bacteroidota bacterium, assembly GCA_039199635.1. Lineage (GTDB taxonomy): Bacteria > Bacteroidota > Bacteroidia > Cytophagales > Cyclobacteriaceae > Fulvivirga. The sequence continues at coordinate 4,495 of JBCCSU010000116.1, forward strand.
TAAGGTCATTATAAGGTATCAGCTCAAAACCTGGTACAAATGGCCCAAAATTACCGTAGCTATCGGGATCGTCAGAAGTGGATACGGCCGCTAAGGTACGCCCCCAAAAATTTCCATTGGCAAACAAGATCTTGGCTTTGTTTTCGGGAATACCTTTTACTTCATAGGCCCATTTACGGCAGATCTTAATCGCAGTTTCGCCTCCTTCTACCCCTGTATTCATCGGAAGTACTCGATCATACCCGAAAAATTCCGTAATGAATTTCTCGTATCTGCCTAAAACATCATTATGAAAGGCCCTTGAAGTGAGCGTCAGCTGTTCAGCCTGCTTTATTAAAGCCCCTACGATACGTGGGTGACAGTGCCCTTGATTTACCGCACTGTAGGCTGATAGGAAATCATAGTACCTCTTACCTTCTACGTCCCACAGGTGAACTCCCTCGCCCTTGGCTAATACTACAGGTAAAGGATGATAATTGTGAGCTCCATATTTATTTTCTAAAGCTATCGCCTCTTTGCTTGAACTGAGCAATTCCATAGTGTCTATATATTAGTGTGAAACGTCAAAAATAAGTATTCAGGCACTATTTTCAGCACTTCGGCTTGAAGTTAAAACTGACATGCCTCAAGAAAATGACCCTATTCAATTTAAACTGATATTTTCGTGGTAATTTTTTTTGAAAAAAAGAGCTGCCGCCATCTTCGGAAATTTGAACATGGAATTTGATTATTGTATTGATTTATCGATATTTGCAGACCCAAAAAAAGAAAGCGATCATTTTTAACTAATAGAGAGATGTCAAGAGTTTGCCAAATAACCGGAAAAAGAGCAAGGGTTGGTAATAACGTATCGCACGCGAATAATAAAACGAAGAGAAGGTTCTATCCTAATCTTCAAAAAAAGAGATTTTACATTCCTGAAGAGGATAAGTGGATAACGCTTAAAGTGTCTACTTCAGCAATACGAACAATAAATAAAAATGGAATCACAGCCGTTTTGAAAAAGGCGAAAGCGAACGGTAACATTCTGGTTTAAGTAAATAATAAAGAATCATGGCTAAGAAAGGCAATCGGGTTCAGGTAATTATGGAGTGTACAGAGCATAAGGAAAGTGGTATGCCTGGAACCTCGAGATATATTACTACTAAAAATAGGAAAAACACACCGGACAGACTTGAGATGAAAAAATACAATCCTATCTTAAAGAAAATGACGGTTCACAAAGAAATTAAGTAATCATGGCAAAGAAAGTAGTAGCATCACTTCAAAAAGGAGAAGGTAAGAATTTTGCAAAAGTGATTCGGGCAATAAAATCTGAAAAGACCGGAGCATATACCTTTAAAGAAGAAATGGTTCCTTTAGATCAGGTAAAAGAAACTCTGGCCAAAAGCTAAAGATCTAAATTATTTGATATAGGAGAAGGTCCCATTCTTGAGTAAGGAATGGGATTTTTTATTACAAAAAACTACTAACGAAATTAATAATGGCCTTATTTGGTGGACTGTTTTCAAAGGACAAAAAAGAATCTCTTGATAAAGGGCTAGAGAAAACGAAAGAGAGTTTTTTCGGGAGACTTGGCAAGGCGGTAGTAGGCAAATCTAAAGTAGATGAAGAGGTTCTGGATGAGCTGGAGGAGGTACTGATCACTTCGGATGTAGGAGTAAATACCACCATCAAAATTATAGAACGGATAGAGGCACGTGTAGCTAAAGACAAATACCTGGGGGTGGATGAATTGAATAGAATTCTTCGAGAAGAAATTGCAGGACTTTTAGCTGAAAACCATTCAGAAGATTTAATTGATTTCAGTATCCCGGAAGAGGAAAGACCATATGTACTTATGGTAGTAGGTGTTAATGGAGTAGGTAAAACCACTACCATAGGAAAATTAGCCGCTCAGTTCAAAGCTAAAGGTCTAAACGTAGTATTGGGTGCGGCTGATACGTTTAGAGCGGCTGCGGTAGACCAATTAAAACTTTGGGGAGAACGAGTGGGTGTACCTGTAATAGCTAAAGGCATGAATACGGATCCGTCTGCAGTAGCTTATGATGCCGTGAAATATGGAGTAGAAAATAATGCAGACATTGTGATCATTGATACGGCTGGGCGACTTCATACTAAAGTTAACTTGATGAATGAGTTAACCAAAATCAAACGGGTTATGCAGAAGTTTATTGAAACTTCACCTCATGAAGTACTTTTAGTACTTGATGGAAGCACTGGTCAGAATGCGGCGTTACAGGCCAGGGAGTTTACAAAGGCTACAGAAGTTACATCGCTCGCCATTACCAAGTTGGATGGAACGGCTAAGGGTGGAGTAGTTATCGGAATTTCCGATGAATTTAAAATACCTGTTAAATACATTGGGGTAGGTGAGAAGGTGGATGACCTTCAAGTGTTTAACAAAATGGAATTTGTAGATTCTTTCTTTAGTAAGAATTAAATCAATTCAAGCTGTTAATTCGGGCAAGAAATACACTTTCCTTTTGCAGGGATAAAATGTTCCAAGCCCCAGGTTTATTTATACATTTTACGCCTGTGGATCTTTTCGACCAGACTGATAGAGAATCATAAGCAGTGGTATTAGAGGCGTCACGACTAGACTAAGCCTTAAAAGATCATAAAAATCATGGCCTTTATATTTACCATAAAACGCTACCAATACTGAAAAGATAAGAAGGGTGCCAAGAAGAAAAGCAAACGTCATGAAATTAGGAACGGAGGGGTAAGTAAAAAGTTACTCAGGAAACAGAAATTGCGGTCGGGTTCTAAGGGGTATTCTTACCATAACCCAATAATTGAGCCCCCAGCTCACAGTTTTATCAGCTCGGCCATAACCCGGAACATAATGCGGAATAAGCTCTTCACGTTCGAAGTTATCTGAGCCAAAGCGAAACCTTGCTGTATACCCTAGCCATAGCATTTTCCAGACTTTCACTTTTAGCCCCGTCACTATCTCTCCCCAGTTCGCAGATAAGCCATCATTACGGAGTGATTGTGACGAGTTGTCAAAAAAATCGCTGGTACTTGTGAAGGTAAGCTCATCCTTGATACGCGTCCAGCCATATCTCAAACCAAAGAATAGTGCGTTGCCATCCGGGTCTTTCTTCAAAAAGTTAATATCAGGCCCTACTCTAAAATAATTTCCAGATACCGAATACAATGATCCGGTCAGGCCCTCAAATGAACGATCATAATTGCCAAATTCTATATTTAAGAAGTAGCGGTGAAAATCAATATCAGCCGTGAAGGTATACTCTGTTAGGTCTTCATTTGCAAGGGATCTGCCTATGTTGATTAGTTCTGTACCTATCCGTATACCCGTAGGAATAAATTTACCTTTTACCGAGTCTGGGTGGAGCAAGATTTGATCCTGTCCAAAAGCTACGCTTGAAGAAAACAGAAAAAAGCTAATTATAAATCCGAATGTCTTCATTGATCTCTTCTACTAATATATCATTCACCACCTGAATAGAATCAAAGTCATTTCTGAGGCTTTGAAGCCCGAAAACCAGCAGTTCAATGCCGCATTCCTCTGAGATTAAGCGCGTGCTGGTTTCATAACCTAAAATGAGAGTGTCTCTTCCAAATTCAGTGTCAAAAACAAATGATGTGCTGGTCGCATTCAGGTCCAAAGGCAGCCGGATCACACTATTTATGGTGGTATCAGATAGCAATGTGCTGTCCGATGCCAGTGGCTTTAAGCTGAAAAACTCAATAGTTGCGGTTTCATTATCCTCGACTTTATAAAATCGAAGGTTAACAAAATCAGTAGTTGAGCTAATACAATCCGCCTCATCTTGACAAGCCATTACAACGCATAAGATAACAATAAGAAAGAGGATGCCGCTTTTCATGCCGCGCAAATATAAATGGATTTAATACCAAATATGCCCTCACAGGGTAAAAGACAATTTTCCATTGTGCAATATCTGTGAATACGTTAACGATTTGTTAAAACGTATCGAATCATTAAGCATATATCGAGCCATTCGATAAATTGAGAGTAAATCTGGAGTTAAGTAAGATTTATGATAGTAATGCTGAGAATAGCAATTTTAGTCTTGTTCATTGGGTCCTGTTCCCCTTCTTCGGAGGAAGCATCCGAACGATCTTCCATTCAGCAAGAACCTCCTCGCGGGATGGTGGGAGATATTTTACTTGATTCATTGTTGGATGATCCTGATTTTAAACTTTGTGGGAAAGATAATAGGCTGGTACAGTATTATGCTTTAGACGAAAAGACTTATGATGGAGAAAAATGGGCGATCCAAAATACATTTTCTACTCACTATAAGGTACCGATAATGGATGGAGAAACTGGTTTGGTTCGCATACGCTTTATCGTCAATTGTAACGGTGAAACGGGCAGGTTCCGACTTATGGGTATGAATCCAGATTACTCAAAGAAAGCGTTTAATAAGACAATTACGGATCAACTTTTGAAGATCACTAAGTCACTTACCGGATGGAAATCTTTTAATCGTAAAAGTGGTAGATCCATTGAGTATTATCAATATCTGATTTTTAAACTTAAGGACGGCCAAATAACTGAAATTCTGCCATGAGAGCATTTCTATTTATCACTTTAGCCACTTTTTGCGCTCCTCATCTGATAGCTCAAGACAATTGTAAAGCATTTTTATGGGCTGGGGATACCGCTAAGTATCAGGCTTGTGAGTATATCCAACAAGCCCCACGCTACTTTCAGTTGACTCGTCAGCATCATGCTATAAGAGATAGCGCTATTAAGATAGCTCCTCACTACAGCTATCCCTATTGGGCCAAATCTATCGCCTATTTAAAGACCGGCGACTTCCTAAATTGGAAAAAACTGATCGATAAGGCAGTGGAGTTAGATCAGGAAAAATATTTGGGATACAGGGGATGGTGTCGATTTCAGTTTTTTCGGGATTATGACGGGGCCATCCAAGATATAGAACAGCTTGAAAGGCTATTTCAAGGGCATGATATAGGGTATTCTCAGAATGGCGATTACCACCTTAATGTGGCTAAGGCGTTGTGTTTTAAGATGCTTGGTGAAAAGCAAAAAGCATTGAATATACTAGAAAGCCATTTGGATGAACATGAGGCTATTATGCCCTATGACTATTTACATTTAGGTGTCATGTACTTTGAGAATGAGCAATATGACAAAGCTCTTACGGCACTTAATCGTCAGTCAAATGAGAACGAATTAGCCGATAACCAGTACTATCTGGCCAAAGTATACGAAGCCCTGGGAAATGACGAACAAAAGATAGTCAATCTTGAAATGGCAAAGACACTGTATGAGCAACGCAGGTTCATGAATGATGTGTACACCCATCAAGTGGATAAAGTCTATTTAGGTCAAATACAAGAGGAGCTTGGTAAGCTTCGATAATGCAAGATTTGCTTTTTTGACGCACACAAGTACATTGCACGGTCAAAAGGGGGTTCCGATAAGTTCTTATCTTATATCAGTAAGATTTTTAATACTGTTGCTGGGTAGGATTTTATGCAGGTGATTTTTATAATATATATAATATAATAGCTTACTTTCTTTTAATTCAATTGCATCACGAAGCCAGTTTAAGTCTTCTCTGGAATAAACATTATCACCTCTCATAGACTTTTTGATTTTCCATAGTTTAATTCCAGTAGCTCTTTCCAGGTTTGGATTGTCAGCTAAAAAATCCCTCATGAATCTATTGTACTCAAATTGGGGTGCGATCTCTTTCGGTTGAGTTTCCGTTTTTTTCTCGGTATCTATTCTTTTCCACTCTTCTACCGCCATTCCCAGTGTTTTTCCTCTATTGGCTTTCATCCACTTCATAAACTTCACATTAAACTTGAAGTGTATGCCAATCTGCTTTTTAAAGAAAGATCTTACGTTTTCTGTATTGATATAATTATCGGTGATTATGGTGTTAAGAGATAAATCACTATTTTTCCAATCGAACTTAGATTCACTTTTGCTTTCATATTTTAGCCTTTTTTTGTTCTTATTTCCTGTATCCAAATAGGTTTCAATCCGTTCCGTAACTTCTAGTTTGCTTCCGGTTGTGCGTAAACCCTCTTTAACGCAGAATTCTACCAGCTCACTTTTGAGCCAGTAGAATTCTGTAAAATCCTTAGTTGAAATCTTTTTGTTCAGATCAGGACGTTGGTCCATGGCTACTATCTATCATTTATTGTCCTGACACTCAAACCTAAACTCATGAGGATATACGTTTGAATTCAAGCCTTCTTATTTCTCCTGTATTTATGGAGAAACCAGATAAGTCATCGTTAAAATGAATGCCTCCGAAGAACCAACTGGTACTCTCAAATCGATTTTTCACAACAGGTGTAAGTATTACCTCACCTACCCTGGGATGAAAAGCGATGAGCTGGTCATTTTTTATGCTTAAGTTATACACAATATTATGCATCTCACAATAGTAGCTGCCGACAAATGATTGTAGCTCTTGAGTAGTGTAATCAACTTTTTCTATTCTTTTAAATAGATCAACAGGTAAAGTGGCTGACTCAAACTCCAGGGTAAAATCTTCATCCTTTTCTTTGAACGTAATAAAAACATCACTTTGTCCCTCCATAAGGAATTTATTGCCTGAAACAGGCAGCAAAGCACTAATCCTGCCACCGCTTCTAACATAACGCAGAGTGTCATCTTGTACTTCTAGTTTTCGGGAAAACCCAGACCTTTTGTTCCAGTAAGTTCCGGTAAATCGCTGCAGCTTCTTTTTGGAAGGAGTCTTTTTTCCCAGCCTATTGATATCGCTACTTCCTACTCCATCAGAGAAGGTATCACCTATAAAGTGTTCTACTAATTCCATCCCCAGATAGCCACTATAGGCCATTCCCGAGCTCAGAATGACAACTGTGAATTCTTGATCAGGGAACTTAAAAATAGCACTGGCATGGCCACCTAAAATACCAGTTTGGTAGATTTCTTTTACGCCATGCCCCCAGTGGTAAAACTGTTGGCCGTAAGTAAATTGGCCATACCAGGAGTCGAGAGTTTCATTATTGTTCAGTCTTGCCGATGTAAAAAATTTTTCAATTAAAGCTGTAGTTCCAACTCTAGGATTTAGAAGGTTAAGTTCCCACTTCGCCAGATCATCAACCGAAGAGTATATATTTATGGGCCCATGTACTCCAAAGTTGATCCTACTACTTCTAAATCCTTCTTCATTAGAGATGTAGGATTCAGCAACATTATTTACAAGCGTGTTATGTACGTCTTTTACTTCTGTATCGTTCATCTCTAATGGTTCAAAAAGCTCATCTTTCATAAAAGATGCAAAGGATTTTCCGCTGACTTTGGCTATAATTTCTGCCAATAGTACCTGATCCGTATGCCCATATATGTAGTCATCACCAGGTTTAAATGCGGGCTGTATTTTATAAACCGTATTAAGCACTTGATTTTGAGTTAGTACGTCTTCTTCATGTAAACCAATCAGGTCACTCATGGGCCAAAAATCGGATAGTCCGCTAGTCATGGATAGTAAGTGATCAATGGTTATCTCAGCTTCATACTTGGGCAGGTTAGGTAAATATTTACGGATATCATCCTGCAGAGAAAGTTTATTTTTCTCTTCAAGTAGAAGAATAGCATAGGCGGTAAATTGCCTGGAAAGTGCAGCTAACTGAAATTTTGTATTAACTGTAGCCGGAATTTTGTGATCCAGATCTATGCTGCCAAAAGCTTTTTTATACACTATTTCGCCTTTGTAGATGGCCAAAGCTGTAACCGCTGGGTGGTCAGACCGGTTAACTTCAGAAAAAATAGTATCTAGCTCAGAGTTAAGGGTGGCTATTTTATCTTCATTAAGGTATTGCCTTGAAGAGTAACTCTTCTGCACTATTTTCCAACTTCCTTGGTATTTCAAGAGCAGGAAGTAATCTGTGAAAACTCTCCAGCCAGGCACCACTATTTCAGCTTTGGCAGTAGCAGTATTACCCTCATAATCTATTGAAATAATCCGTCCAACGCGATTTGCCTTCTTACCCGGCGCTACATTGGAAATATATTTTTCACCAGATCGTATCCATAGATCATCTTGATCATTAACAGTGTATAAATTGAAGTCTGGATGAAAGGCCCTTCTTAGTTTATCTGGTTCTCCATTACCGGTTCCCTCAATATAGTCCATAATCGTAGCGCGAATGGCTGCTTCTTCTGATGAAACACCTGTTTTTTGAGCATATCCTAAACTGCTCACCAACAGAATTGCAGGCATTAAAATATTTTTGATTGATTTCATTAAATGATAGTTTAAAAATGTTGTTACTGGTTTTACTTATTTTCAATGGCTTTTATGACCGCTTCGGCTACTAAGGCCGATGAAGTGGGGTCCTGACCCGTAATTACTCGTCCATCAACTTCCAGATAGCTATCCCATCCTTCTTCTGAGTAATTAAATACTCCACCATTTGCTTTTACTTGATCTTCTATCGAAAAAGGGAACTGCTGGAAGTATTCAGCGTCTTTATTTTCAAAGGCATCCGGAAATCCGTTTATACGTTTACCGCTGACCAAAAAGGAGCCGTCACTCTTTTTGATATTGGCTATGCCTGCTGTACCATGACATACAGCTGAAATAATGCCGCTATTATTTTCATAGATAGTGGCAGCTATCTCCTGTAATGATTTATGATTAGGAACTTCGAACATGGCAGCACCGCCACCGGCATAAAAAATAGCTTGGTATTGCTCAGGATCTATGTCATCTGGTTTTCGTGTAGTCTTTAACTGCTTCATAAATTCCTTATCATATAAATAGCGCATAAGGAGAGTATCAGAATAAATATATCCCAGTGGGATAGCGCCTCCTTTTGGACTCACAAAATCTATCCGGTAACAGGCTTTCTGAAATACATCGTAAGCAAATACTATCTCAGGAAAGTGATTAGCGGTATGTATATCGGAGTTGCCGTAGTAATGGGCGTTAGAAACTACAAAGAGTATTTTATCAGACTGTGGCTCTTTGTCTATATTGCCACAGGTGCTTAAAGTGATTAGTAAAATGAATATGGCAGCTCTCATTGTTTTTCTACAAGAGTAGTCTGATCAGATTCCTGTAAGGAACTTACTTATGAATCAGGAATACTGATTTATAATTCAGGACTCGGAGAAGGCCTCTTTCTCTTTGAATTGTGCCGGAGTCATTCCAGTGATTTTCTTGAAAGCAGCATAAAAGGCAGATTTTGAATTAAATCCACTGTCATATCCAATAGCTTCAAGTTTTAAGTGTGTATTCTGTTTTATAAGCTCCTTCGCAAAATAGATTCTATATTCATTAATGAAGAGTGTAAAGTTTTTATCCAGGTTATCATTGATGAGCTGAGATAAGGTGTGAGGTAATATCTTTAGCTGATAGGCAACGTCCGATAATTTTAAGTTACTATCCTTAAAAAGCATTTTATCGCGCATAAGCCGTTTCAATTGTGAAAGCAATAGGTCCGCCTCTTCTTCGCTTATTTTTTTATTGCCGTATTTCACCTGCCGAGACATAAACCCAGGATCTTTCTTTTTAGTGAAGATCAACAACAAAATGAGCAAGTAGAAAACAAATGAAAATGAAAGTGCTCCTACGATATAGGAGGTATATTCCGTGGTATTGTAGGCGATCCAAATAATAAGATTACCTATGAAAATACTCACTACCCAAATTTCCATATTGGTCATTGATGAGTTCTTCCTAAATAGCTTAGCTAAAGTAGATCGTACTACCCAACTCGATAATAATATATATCCAAGCCAGATATAGTAGATAGCGTAAAAGAAGTAATACCACTCCTGAGAAGTATCCCACGGATAAAGGATATTTATAACTGTAATAGCTATGAATAGAAAACTGTAATGGTATTTCCAGTTGAATGAGTGATTACTTGGGTTGACA
>JBCCSU010000117.1:0-14145 GCA_039199635.1 Bacteroidota bacterium
ATTAAAATCTGCCATTAGCTGGAATGCTAACCATTCCGTTCTTAGGTTATCGCCCGGATCAACTCCATAAGCACCCAATTCAGCTAATCCATCATCAGCAACAAATGTGAGACGTGGTGAAAACGGACCAAAACGCACTTTAAAGTAATCTACAGGCACATATTCTAAACCCCAGGAAGATGTTAAAAATGCAGGAGCAAATAATCCTGAGATCAAGCTATCGAAAGGATCACCATTAGCATCTTCCAGATCGTACTCAAATCCATCAGCAAATTGTGTAAGCAATGATAAAGAGGAAAAGAAACTCCATTTATCAGATAACTTCCGGCCGTATTTCGTATCAAAAAACACCCTGTCCAATGATTTTCGGCTACTCTGTCCTTCATTTTTTAATACGCCGTAAGCTAAATCAATTTCATTATCCCAGGTGTGAACATCTTTAGCGTAATTCGCCTTATAATTAAGAAAAGCATTCAAGCCGATGGAATTAACTCCACCACCCGTCCAATTATCAGAAAAGGAGGCTTGATTGAAACTTATACCGGCTCTAAAATCTTTTTTCCAATACGTTGTATCCTGATCTTGCGCGTGAACATGGAAAACCATTGTAAGACAAGCTAATAGAAGTAGAACTTTGTTCATAGTTGATGTAATTAAAATTTGGTGACAAATATGACTTTACATCGCCACATTTAAAACAACTAAAAGATATTTAGCAGATATGGTCTACAGGTTGTTTACCTTCACCTCTTCAAGCGCCGTCTCAGTGAGTGGTTTTGTGATGAATTTTATCACATGGTTATTATTCACAATCTTGTCAATATCCCTTTTGTTATCTGAACTTGACAAAATAATAACCTTACATTTGTCTTTGATCTGATTATTGAATTTTTCGAATTCATATAAAAAAACGAATCCGTCTACAATAGGCATGTTAATATCCAGAAAAATAAGATTGGGTAGGTCCTCTAGGTTATCTTGGTTATCTCTTAGGTAATCCAGGGCGCTTTTACCGGAATTCTTAACCTCTACTCTATTAGCAAATTTGGTAATTTCAATGATCCGCTTACTGATAAAATTATCAGTTTCATTGTCATCTACAAGCATTACCAAATCTATCGTCTTTGTATTACTCAACACTCAGGCTTTTGAAATTGCAAATCAAATAATTCACTGATATTTTGACCAAAATAGTTTATTTTTCAACGCTTGCAAACATAGTAATTAAAAAACTTTTTGCCGATATAGTAAAAAAAGATTGGATCAGTTTGATGTAGGCTTTTTTACCTTTAACACCTCTCCCAGTTTAATATCAGGACTCGTTTTCTCGTTCCAGTCCAGTAAATCCTCCACTTTCACCTCGTTTTCACGTGCTATACTGTAAAGTGTATCACCTTCCTTTACTACATAATCAATGTAAGATGAATCTTCATTTTTATCATTAACTACCTGTAAATCATTGATTAAATGGTCACGTTTTGGCCTTAGGTATACCTTTATTTTCTGACCGATACTCAATTTATCATTAATAGATAGATTATTCCACTCTAAAAGATCAAGAACATTAACCTGGTATTTTTTTGAGATAGCATAGTAGGTTTCACCTGCGGCTACAGCGTGCGTATGTAAGGTAGAATCGGTACTCACTACCTGTGGTTCAGTTTTAGTAACTGCCACTTCAAGGCTCTTAATATCTTTCGCGGAAATTTTAGTGACAACCGTATCTACTTTCACTTTTTCAAGCTGCTCCAGAGAGTCTAGTTTTTCAAGAAAAGTCAATGGTCGATCCGGACGTTGACCAGGAACATCTGCTTCAACAGAATCCGCAATTATTGGTGATGGTTCAGTGTCATCGGATAGGGTGATAACCTCTTCTCCATTTTCAATATTTTGGGGATCTTTTTTATTTACTTCTCTATATTCCACCGGCACCTTCGCAGGCCTGATATACCTAAGCCATATTACACGACCAGGCTTTAGCTCTTCTTTTAGCCCCATTCGGTTTTTAACACGCAGCTTTTTTAATTTTACTGCATATTTCTGTGAAATACTCCAAAGGCTTTCTCCTTCTTTAGCCACATGATATCTCGCCTTTGCCTTACCCCTTTTAGATTTCAGATAGTACACCTGACCCTTTAATAAAGCTTCATTTGCCGTAAGGTCATTGTACTTTAAAAACTTTGATAGATCTACATTACCCATATTAGCTATGTCAGCCGGAGTATCCTCTAGACCTGCTAATACACCGGGCAAACCATTTATTTCAACTAATTCACCCTTTTCCGCATCTTTTTTATTGTCAATTTTAGGGAAACCAGAAGGGTCTGCCAGGTCATAAGATATAGTACTAATAACGGCTTTCGTGTTTACTTCTGTGTTATTCACAGCTACCCTATCAGCATTTTCGGTAGGCACAATGACGGTATAGTCTTTATCATCAGGTATTTTACCCTTTTTAAGCCATTTATTGTACCGCTTAACCTCTTCATTATCTACACGATATAAAGTAGCTATTTCACTTAAACTTTCGCCCGGAGTAGCTTTATGCTCTAGTAAGGCCAGAAGTGGCTTACCCGAAACTGCGTCCTGATAAGCTATTTTATGCGCGATGTATTTTTTAACATACCAGTAGGTTTTTTTATTTATGGTCATTGTTTTTTGACCTCGATACTTATCGGCACCCACTTTTAGGGCTGTTCCGGGACCCATTTGATACGCTTGTAATGACATCAACCAGTTATCAAAGAAGCTATTGTTATTCTTTTTGAGATACCTAGCCGCACCTCTGGAAGCCGCTACTATATTCATACGCTCATCGATTTGCCGATCAACTCGAAGCCCAACTTCTAAGGCAGTGAAATCTTTAAACTGCCAAAAACCAACGGCATTAGAGGAAGAAACAGCATCTGAAATAAGGCCGCTTTCCTGGAGTACTAAAAATTTAAAATCATCAGGAAGCTTTTCTTCTCTAAAGACCCGCTCGATTATGGGAAAATAGCTTTTAGCCTTTTCAACCTGCTTGTTAAAGTAAGTTGGGCTACGCGTGAGGGTGTTTACGTCTTCTTGAATTTCCCTGCGTGCATCTTCCATGATACGCAGCTTCATATCCGCAAATTCCAGTCTTGCCGGAACTTTAGGACCTTGGGCGTGAATAAAAAAAGGCAGTAAAAGGAATAGAGCAAAAAATCGGAACTCCATATTAAAAAATCATTTTTTCTTCAGTACCATCAGGCCATCCCTGATAGGAAAGAGAACGTTTTGAACGCGTTCATCATTATGAACCAGCTTATTAAAATTATCTAGCGCTAAGGTATCCTTATCTTTTTTATCATTCAAGATTTTACCACTCCACAGCACATTATCCGCTATGATGAACCCCCCTTTTCTTACTTTGGGCAACGTAAGATTATAATAATTAATATAGTTGGCTTTATCAGCATCTATAAAAACCAGATCAAAGGTATGCTCCAGTTGAGGAATAACATCCAGCGCATTGCCTATTCTATACTCAATAGCATTACGATATGCAGATTCTTGGAAAAATGACCGTACCTTCTCTTCAAGTTCTTCGTTGATGTCAATAGTGATAACCTGCCCTCCCTCAGCAAGCCCTTCGGCAAAACACAACGCAGAGTACCCGGTGTAGGTGCCTATTTCCAGAACTGCTTTGGGTCTGATCATAGAAGAAAAAGCAGCAAGTATCCTACCCTGCATATGGCCGGAAAGCATCCTGGGCATCATAACGTTCGCCTGTGTATCCCTATTGATCTTAGCTAAACTGTCGGATTCGCTTTCTGTATGCATTTCAGCATAACGCTGAATTTTTTGGTCAATAAACTCCATGGCTAGTCTGGTGTATAGGTTAGTAAGCTTAGATCATCTTCCTGAAACATTTCATTAGCTATCTCTTGAAGCTCTGCTGCCGTGGTTTGTTTAATTTGATCGAAGATAGCCTCTAACGAATCTATTTTATCTAAATCCAGAAGACTTTTACCCATCATAAGCATTAAGCTGGCATTATTTTCTTCTGCCATGGCCAACTGCCCCATAATTTGCTCCTTTAGCGTATGTAGCTGACCTGTACCCAGTCGTTTTTCACGAAGGAGTTGGAGTTCCTTTTTCACCAAATGGATGCTTCGCTTAAGCTGTTTAGGTTCAGTGCCGAAGAAAATTGCAAAGAGGCCCGTATCCGTGTAAGCATGGTAAGAGGCATCTATGGAGTATACAAAACCATGCTTTTCGCGTAAAGCTAAATTTAGTCTTGTATTCATGCCAGGGCCACCTAACAAATTAGAGAGCATAAAAAAGGGTATGCGTTTATCATCTGTCAATGAATATGCATCTCGTCCAATCGCACAATGCGATTGGGTCAGGCTTCTCTTCACTTCAGATTGTCTCGGAATATAGCCATTAAACATTTGCCTTTTTACTGGTGTAGTCAATCCGGGGATATGATCAAGATATTTTTCAGCTAATCGGATCACTTTTTTAAAGGATACATTGCCCACTGAACAAAACACTAAACGCTCAGTATTCAGGTGTCTTCGGATGAATTGCTTAAAGTCATCGCGTTTAAATGAACGTACGCTGTCTGCGGTACCCAAAATATTCATCCCCAAAGGATGATCTCCATAAACAATGGTGTCGAATTCATCTTGAATAGCATCTTCCGGTGCATCATAATACATGGCCATTTCCTCAAGAATCACGTTACGCTCCCGGTCAATCTGCTTTTCAGGAAATACCGAATCAAAAGTTATATCTGATAGTAATTCAAAAGCTTTCTCAAAATGCACATCAAGTACAGAAGCATAAAAAGCTATTTTCTCCTTTGTGGTATAGGCATTGAGCTCACCGCCCACCGAATCTATCCGATTTAAGATGTGGTAAGCCTTACGCTTACTCGTTCCCTTAAAAGCCATGTGTTCCCAAAAATGAGCGATACCCTGATTAGTGGTACTCTCATCCCTACTTCCGATGTCAAGCATAAAACCACAGTGGGCTATCTTTGTATGACTAACTTGTTTATGAATCAGGCGAATACCATTCGCCAGGGTGTAAATCTCGTATTCCATCCTCTGTAACCAGTTGCAAAGGTAACTTGATTTATAACCATGAACAATGATTTTAGAGAACGTTACGCAAGGACTATAACAATCCGCTTACGAACAAAACTGCCCGAAATCGGTCGATCAGTTTGGGGGAGTGGGGCTCCGATTTATCAAAAAATCCACTTATTTATTGGCACATCAATTGCAAATGTGATGTGGAATTCAATTTGGTTTAATTATGGAGACTGTAAAAACCTGTTTTACTTTAAACTATACAGCCGAGCAATATGAGCGGGCTAGAGAGTATGTGGAAGATATGAAGAAACATCCGCAACGTGTTTTTTGGATTGGCAAAAAGGATAAAACCGACGAAGAATTAATTTTATCACACATAGCTCATAAGATATTATCAGGATTTTACAATAACTACGATCCCTCTTTTGCCAGACAGCAAATTCTGGATATGAACAATAGGGCTAATTAAACTCGATCCAGTACCTTTTTAATAAGATCATCCACCACTTTTCCAGGGTCTTTGGAGAATTTATTTTTGATGCGGTTGGCGATGATAGCATTGGCGCTGATAATCTCATGCCCCATCATTCTTCCTAACGCGTAATAGCCAGCTGTTTCCATCTCAAAATTAGTGAGCCAGAATCCGTCTTTATTATAATAATATAGCTGTTCCATCAGCTTTGGGAACTTAAGTGGTAAACGTAGCTTCCTTCCTTGAGGTGCGTAAAAGCCGGGACAAGTTACTGTGTTACCTACTATCATTCCTTCACTTATCTGATCGCGAAGCGTAGTAGAGCCTTGAACTACATAAGGTGAAAAAGGCAAACCGATCTGCTCCTGAAGTTCTGAACCTATGCTCTGCTCAAAATCGGTGGTCGGTAAATCATAAAAACACATGAGTGTATCTAACCCTACAGCGTAGTCGGATATTAGGTGAGCACCAAGCGGTATATCTTCCTGTAACCCACCGCTTGTTCCTACCCTTATGATCTTGAGGCTTCGTTTTTCTTTCTTTACTTCTCTGGTCTTAAGGTCGATATTGGCTAGCGCATCTAACTCGGTTAAAAATATTTCTATGTTATCCGTGCCCATTCCCGTGCTGATCACTGTAATCCGCTGCCCGTTATAAGTACCGATATGCGTAATGAACTCCCTGCGGTTCATTTCAAACTCAAGCTTATCAAAGTGCTGACTTACCTTATAAACACGAGTAGGGTCACCTACCGAAATTATGGTGTCAGAAAGGTGCGAAGGTTTGAGGTTCAGATGGTAGACACTCCCGTCAGGATTAATAATTAGTTCGGACTCGTGTATCTTACCCATGGTTGATCTATCGGCACACAAGATAGACAATAACCCGGGATATAAAAATTAGGATTATATTAATATACCGTTAATTTTCAGGTTAGGATTTAATAGGCTGGGCTGGATTACCAAAAACGGTCTCTCCTGGTTCTACATCCGCGATTACCACTGACCCCGCCCCTATTCTGGCGCCTTTACCAATCTTCACTCCACTGACTAGACAAACGCCAGAGCCTATGAAGACCTCATCTTCTACCAATACGCCACTATTTACAATGCTTCCTGCCCCTATCTGAACGAAATCACCTATCTCTGCTTCGTAGTCAACGATGGCATTTGTATTTATAATAGTGTGATTACCGATCTTAGCCTGATTTCCTATTCTCGCGCCCATATTGATAAAGTTACCATGTCCTATATGTGCAGAATCGGCCATGTATGATCTTTTGTGAAGTGCATTTACGGGCATAACCTTGCGCTTCCGGTTGAGCATGTCTACAAGGCTTTTACGTACCGCATTATCATCCACCGCTATAAAAGCTTCACATTTTTTACCTATAAATTTTAGGTAACCGCCATCATCTGTACTGCCTAATACAGTTACCTCATTAATCTCTTTGCCATGTGTTTTTTCATCATCGTCCAGATAACCGTAAACAATGACATCGTTACTCTCAAAAATTTCATGTACTGCTCGCCCCATGGCGTTAGCTCCAAATATTAAGACAGGATTGCGCATATTTCAATTGATAAACTTATACAAAGCTAATTAAAGAATCTGTCTGAAAGACGCCTTATCAAAGAGTTATTGTACAGCACTAACATCCACAAAAACGGTAAAAAACCGACTTTGAACCTGACTAATGTGCCAAAGTTGGGTGTAGACAGCGCTAAAAGTGTTGCCAGTACAAGAATATAAAGAAAGGCTATCGCTACAAGAATCAGTTTTTTGTCGCTACTGTTCCTCCTTATGGAAATTAATGCCCATATAGCCAACAGTAACAGTACAGTATTCTCGATGGCTGTGCCCCAGCTAATCAAGGAGGTAACATCCCAGAATAAAGGGCGAAAAAATCCAGAGAATAATGCCAAAGGTAAGTACTCGAAGAGAGAAGCGATGGAGGGTGATAGATCATTAAAACGGACAGCACCTTCTCCTGAACGCAAAAGTAAACTATCATGATTATCCACAATGACCTGAAGAATTCGGGACAAATAGAAATTAGGATGCGCCAAGGTGGACAGCAATAAAGTACCTAAAGATATAAGACTTGTGGTAAGCAAAATTTTGGTGGGAGAGTTCGCTATTTCTCTCTTCGATAAAAATAGAACTAGTAAACCTGTGATGAGCGTTACTAGCAGCGGTCCGGCATAGAAGTATTTGAGGTTCCACAGTAGAATGATGGACACCACTACAGCTATCCAATGGAGTATGCCAGTTCGCTTATTCAAAAAAAACTGCTTGAGATATATACCTACAATTATGGAAATACAGATTATAGAAATGCTTTCCTTCAAGAGACCAGAGGTCCAAAAAACGAAAGAAGGAATACCGAATAAGCCAAGCCCCACCGCTAACTTGTTATCAGAAAATAATTGAATCAATAATTGATATAAGTACCACAGCGCTGAAAAAGAGAAAAATGAGAAATAGAGTGAGACAAGCCAATAATTACCGCCAGTAATCAAACAAAAAACGCTTACGATTTTGGTGAATAGTACATTTGGCTTCCAGCTATATTGGATATCAAAACCCGTTGCATCCGAGAACATTAGAAAATCGAAGTACACAGAGAGGTTCGATCTGGCCAAGTCGGCTATTCTATTAGCCTCCTCAAAAAATGAGAAGGTGTCCCCTGACGAATAATAATTGGTGTAAACAAGACCTAAAGCTATTCCAGCGGTAAGCTTGATGAAAAGAACCAGCCAGAAAAAGTTCACTTTTGAGTGGCTGTAGCTTCTCAAGGCATAAACCATGGCGGCTAGCGTCAAAAGATTAAGAACATAGTAAACCACACTATGCATATAAAATTTTAGTGCCAATACCGCAGTTCAGACATCTCTTTCTGGCACAATAGTTATTATACAATTGAATCATGCCCTGTGTCTTAAAGGCAGAATTAGCTTTGACACCAAGAGAACCCCAAAGCTTCGTAATTTTATTTCCTTCAGGATTCAACGCTTCGAGAATGTTGATAGCTCGGTCTGTAAATAATTGCTGATCTACGTACTTACCATAAGCGACCATTAACGGAGCTACCGTGTTGATTCCGATATTTTGAATACTACTTTTTCCTAATGCCGGTACTTCTTTTTTCGCCTCAGAGCCAAATCGATAATGCATTTTCCAATAGTCAGATACCTGCACGGCTAATAAAGTACTGAGATCGCCAGTATCGGGTACTTCTTTGATCCGTGAAAACAATCCTTGCCGGTGATGCAGTACCGCAGCGAGCTGTGCAATTCTCAGTGTAGGAAAATTAGATGGGCGCAACCGCATAAATTTCCATTGAAAGACAGACATTGGATCATGTAAATCGTACTTATGCCGTAAAAACTGATATTCCTTAAGCAACAAGCTTTGATATTCGTCCTTACTATTATGTTCGAGAAAACCGGCTTGCCCAAAAAGGAGCGCCTCTAGTAATACCAGGTTATCAGAGTATTTAACTATCAATTTTGTAGGTATCAATTCAGCCAATCGGGCGAATTGATCGACATTAGTTTTGAACCCAAAATTTCTGCACAATAGGTGAAATGCGGCCGCTTCCCAGTCCTGACCTACTTTGCCATGAAGATGTATCACCGCTCTCGCCTTATCTTCTAATCTTTCTACGGTCATTTTTTCAAGCATTGAGTTTACTGTAAACTCATCCACCCGGGGAAGCTGATGTGCGCAGGGTACCGCATTCAAGGAATTTACTAAGGTTTTATACCCGTTAATAAGCTTCGGAGTGACACGCGCTGAAAGTTCTAAGGTTGGGATTTGGGTGCCATCATGGCGCACCACTTCCTTATCGTGCCGCCAAACTACGTGCAGTATAACATTATCATAGGCTTTATCATGGTCATGTTTGTGCGCCATCCAGTCCGAGGAGCGATGATGTATTTCGATACTTCCACGCCATTCTAATTCATCAATGATCACTTTAGACTCTTTAAAGTCAGGGCCGGCATCTGTGTTGTAGAAACCTGGCGTTATTACATTTAACATCGTGCCATCGGTAGCTACAAGATTTGCCTTATCAAAGTACTGGTGCTTCCAAACAAAGTGTATGAAGGCCTCTTGCATCAGGGTAAGAACAGGTCAAGATAGTGTGCCATTTCTTGTTGCAATTTACGGGCTTCTTTGGCGGCGGCTTTTGTAAAGTGTTCATCATCGGAAGCATAAATGATTCCTCTTGTGCTGTTCACTAAAAGCCCGCATTCGTGATTCATACCTTTCTCAGATACTGCTTTTAGATCACCACCTTGAGCTCCTACTCCAGGTACCAAAAAGAAGTTATGTGGTGACAGCGTTCTTATATGCCCAATACGCTCCGCTTGTGTAGCTCCCACTACAAACATAAGCTGCTCAGGAGAGGCCCAGGCTTGGCTTTTTTTGATCACTTCAGCATATAGTGTATCCCCGGAAATGTGATCTGTCATGAGTTGAAAGTCATGACTTCCAGGATTTGACGTATGGGCCAGAAGTATCACCCACTTGTTATTGAACTCCAAAAATGGTGTCACAGAGTCTTTCCCCATGTACGGCGCTACTGTAATCGAGTCAAAATCCATTACTTCAAAAAAAGCCTTTGCATATAATTTAGAAGTATTTCCAATGTCTCCACGCTTGGCATCTGCTATGGTAAAATGTGAGTCTGGGATATATTCTAAGGTTTTAGCCAAAGTTTCCCACCCGGCAGGCCCCAGCGCTTCGTAGAACGCAATATTGGGCTTATAGGCCACACAGTACTCCGCCGTAGCATCAATAATCTGTCTATTAAACTCATAAATTGGATCTGCGAACCGAAGTAAGTGTTTTGGTATTTTATTGATGTCCGTATCAAGTCCCACACATAAGTAAGATGACTTTTGTTGGATACAGTTAAACAGTTCAGCCTTATTCATGAAGTAAATGTAAGAAAAGGGTGTTATTAAGGCGGTTGGTAAGTTTAAAAATGATGCTCCTGGCACCTGGATCGTCTAAAATTATCTTAAGAACAGCTCAATGAAACATTTACCTTTTAAAGCGTATGAGTCCAAACTCTTTGGATACAATTTAACATCAATTAATAATCGGCTAGATTAGTATTGTGAAAATGGGTGCAATAGCTATCTACAGCTGTTATACAGTATTAAAACAAACGAATGAAATTTCAACTGAAACCAATGCTATCTGAAATCAAAGACTTGTACTCCCAGCCTGTATCAATTGATAGATTTAAAAAGTATATTTCAAAACTTCAAGGAGGTACGAAAGGGGATTTAGCTTTACCTATTGGAGGATTTAACCCAATGGCAAAAGAGCATATGTTACAGAAAATATCAGAATTGGTGAATCTTGAAGCTGAAAGAATCATAGAAGAAACCATTCAGGAATTCAATACCAATTTGGACAGCTCTCACCCGGAAGAAATAACTGTTGTTCTTAATATTGCTGATGACTTAAAGGGAGGTTGGACAAATTTCTTTTCAACCGATTTTGATAGTAAGTTTAAGATAAATGCTTTAGTTAATCGCAATTTTTGTGCACCCTACGTTTGGACCAGTGAATCGTATTCAAGAGAGCTTATTAAAAGAAGAACTTTAGAATATTTAAACAGGACCCTTTACAGAATAAAAAAACCGCAACCAAAAACACTTGAGGAACATTTGGAACAAGAAGTTTTTTCTGCGACAAGCGATAATAATTCCTATCAAGACTACAACGAAGCAAGCTTTAAAAAAATAGAGACCTATTATGAAGAGAATAAACAATCAGAAGAATACGATAGAATCTTTAATTTCTTTTATGGTGATAAAGGTTCTGAGAGTTTAGGATATAAAAAATACGGAATGGAAAAGCCTTTAGGGTATGAGTATGCTCAACAAATCTCAAAAATCAGAAGAGTGGCTGCCTAATAGGGTCTATGAGAAATAGGGGTCAAAATTGATAAATCAACAGTATTTAATAAAAACCACTTTCAATATGATCAGAAATAAATTAATACTATTCATTACTCTCGGACTGGTGTTTTTAGCTTGCGGAGAAGATGATAACACTGCAGGCGAACCCAAGATCGAAAATTTTGTGTTCGAGGATGGTTTTGAAACACAAAATAACACTCTCAATGAGCTTTTCCCATCCAATGGAAGCCGCTGGACAGGAATACAACAAGACGATCCCTCGGCGAATGCAACGAATCAAATTTCAGTAACTAATACTACATTCTCTGAAGGAGAAAGTGCCTTACGGTTATTTGCGAACGCTTCTGATGTTTCATTATCAAAAATGGATATTGAAAAAGAAGGGTTTAGTGCATTTGAAGACGATAAGGTTGTTATTAAAGCTGATTTTTATATCAGCGGAAATTCAAATATTGAAAACATCCTTTTGATTGATTTGGAATGCTGTTCTTGTTGGGACGACACCGCCGAAGCAGAAAATCAATGCCCGGGCATTAGGTTACAAATGTCCGGAGGAAATGACTTTTTATCGATTGAAAGAGGTAAGATAGCAGAGAGTACAATTCAACAAACTTCTTTTCCATTCCCAAGAAACGAATGGGTGACTGTACAATGGGAATTAACGTTAGCTAGCAATAATAGTGCGATAAATAAACTTATGATCAACGGCACAGAAGTAATAAATACCACCGGAACTAATATGCCCAATGCTCAAACATTCCGTGAAATATTTGCCGAAGAGGGCATTGAGTTTAATTTGCAAGAACCCACTTTTTACGAAAGACTCCAAATTGGAGTTACTGCAAACCCGACTGCTGAAAACATTGAGCTATTTGTAGATAATTTTTCATTGTCAATTGAAAAGAATATACCTTAAAGTGACTATGGACTTGATTTAGACTGATATGGCGGTTGTCAGACTGTGGAGACAGAGGTTTACATTAAAAAACCTTTATTTGCCTGGTATTTTAGGGAAGTTTTAAGCATGGTTTTTATTTAGTGATTTGAATTACTAAACCCTATAAATGCTCCCAAGAGAGACCACGGCAAACAGCAAAAGAAATATTGAAGGATCATCAAAACATAATTAATAATATCAAGCGTTACGTTCCTTTGGATGAGAATGATGAAAAACAATTTTCCTCAATAGTTAGGACCACAAAAGTCAAACGAAGGCAATTTATAGTTCAACCAAATTTTGTCTGTTCGCATCAAACATATGTTGTAAAAGGAGCATTTCGTAGTTATTTCGTTAACGATGATGGCATAGATCATACCATTCAGTTTGCCATAGAGGATTGGTTCATTAGTGACTTTAACAGCTACATAAATCAGACACCTGCATCTCTGTTTGTTGAAGCTTTGGAATATTCTATTGTTCAACAAATTTCTTTTGGTGATGTGGAGGAGTTATGTGGTAAAAATCCAAAGTTTGAGCGATTTTTTAGACTAGTAGCTCAAAAATCATTTGCTTATTCTCAACGTAGAGTTTTATCCAACTTAGGGAAGTCTGCCGAAGAACGCTATCTTGAATTTCAGGAGTTATATCCATCAATTGTTCAACGTGTGCCTCAGTATGCCTTGGCATCTTACTTGGGAATGTCGGCTGAATTTTTAAGTAAAATCAGAAAGCGTCTTGCGTCTAAATCTTGAACTAGTTCAAGATTATTTCCTAATACAGTTCATTTTCTAGCTCTCCATAGTGTATCAACTTTGCCTTGTCGATTTTGACATAATTCAAAACAACGTTAAAATGAGTACAAAAACGCAAATACCTTCCTACAAAGCAGGCCTTAAGGAATTACAAGAGAATTTGGGCAAGATGTTACCACAAGAGGCACTCTCTATTTTTGACAAGGATGCAGATTCGTTAAAGGAAAAACATCAATCTATTTTAAAGTTGAATGTAGGGGATAAAGCACCTGACTTTTCATTATCTAACGCCACAGGAGAAACGTTAAGTCTAACTTCACTTTTAGAAAAAGGGAAAGTGGTTTTAACATTTTACAGAGGTTCATGGTGCCCCTATTGCAGTTTGCAATTAAACCAATATCAGCAAGTTTTGGGAGAGATAAACGCGCTGGGAGCGGAACTAGTCGCTATTTCACCACAAACACCTGATGAATCTTTAAACACGAAAGAGATAAATGAGCTAAGATATGAGGTCTTGAGTGATAATGGAAATATAGTTGCAAGGCAATTCACCACTGTTTTCAAAAACGAAGAAACACCCATAGAAACTATGAAATCGCTCGGAATCGATTTTAATATTTTTTATGCTGATGATTCGAACGAATTACCCGTTCCGGCGGTGTTTGTTATTGAGCAAAATGGTAAAATTTCTTTTGCCAAAGCCATCAGCGGAGATTACCGAAATCGTGTTGAAGCTTCAGATATTATTAATGCACTAAAGAGCTAAATCATGAACATAATAACTGAAAAAATAATTGCAGGTTTTATTGTGCTATGAATATATATAGATGAATATGAAAAAAAGAATTTGGCTTATAACAGGAATTTCAAGGAAAGCGGTCATAGACAATCGTGGCCTGCGGAAACACGGTTGTCACGACGGTGGTGTAACTTGCCCACATGTCAATGCTGACTTCCTCCACCGCCAAAC
>JBCCSU010000118.1:0-14116 GCA_039199635.1 Bacteroidota bacterium
ACTTGAGTGTAAAAAATGATGTACACTTTCTCTTATGAATAGATATTTTTTTTACTACTTTTGCTCAGGTTTTAAGAAGTTGTTCGCAATTGTTTATTTAAAGTTGGTTTATCGAATGAAACAGATTTACTGTTTGTCAATTATTTTGGCAATGTTCTCCTTGACTTCTTTCGCACAAGAAGTAGAATTTCCCACAGGTCCGAGAGATTTTAATGAGATAGAGCCTTGGGGGCATACTAATAAAGGCACTAATTGGGATACTTCACCGTATATTCCGCTAATCTACCAAAACACATGGTTTAGATTCATGCCTCCTAACGGAGTTACTTATGACGCGGTCAATCACTCATGGAGTTTCAGCGATCCGTCCGAAAAGTATCCATTGATCTTATTTTTTCATGGCGCGGGTGAAAGAGGCTCAGATAATAACAATCAATTAAAACATGGAGGTAGAAGACATAGAGATGCGGTATTCAGTGGTGAATTCCCTGGATTTCTTTTGTATCCACAAGATAGAGGTCCTGAGGGAGTAGCGCTGCTTGTAGAAAAGTTACTACAAGAGTTCCCAATTGATAAAAATCGGATATATGTTCATGGTCTTTCGAATGGCGGTAAATGGGCTTGGAATTTTTTGTTGGATAATCCGAATCTTGTCGCGGCTGCCGCACCTATGTCGGCGGTTTTGCCAAATTCGTATCAAAACTATTTAAAGTATACACCTATACGATTAGCTCAAGGCGGCAGAGATCGGAATCCCGCGCCTGGTTACACTCAAACTATAGTAGATCAATATGATCAAAACGGAGCTAATTTGGAGTACTTCTTTTTCTCGAATCTAGGGCACGGTACATGGAATACCATGTATAATCGCTCTGATTTCTTTTCGTGGTTTCTGAGTAAGTCAAAGAATACGATACACGTACAATACGATAACCGAGAAATATGTCCTGGTGATCCTATTAATGTAACAATGGGTTTTACTCCGAACTTTTCGGGTTATGAGTGGCGAAAAGACGGGGTTCTGATCGCGGGTGAAACTTCACATGAATTAACAGTTACTCAATTTGGTGATTACACGGGTCGTTTAATGATTGATGGAGTATGGACAGACTGGTCGGCACCGGTTACCATTGAAGAGAAAGCGGCCACAGTTACACCACCCATAGAAACGGAAACGTTTAGTAGTGTGGTTCTTCCTTCTCCCGACGGGAAAAATACGGTGAATCTAGCTTTACCCGAAGGTTTCGAACAATACCAATGGGAAAATGCTGATAATAGCCAAATAGTAGGTACAT
Source organism: Bacteroidota bacterium (assembly GCA_039199635.1). Lineage (GTDB taxonomy): Bacteria > Bacteroidota > Bacteroidia > Cytophagales > Cyclobacteriaceae > Fulvivirga. The sequence goes on from JBCCSU010000118.1 coordinate 1,296, forward strand.
CACGCGTTCTGGAGAATGCAGGTGTCGGAAATTACAGAGCTACAGTCACAGAATTCGGTGGTTGTTTTAGTAATTATTCTGACGTTTTTACCGTGGTAGATGCCGCAGGTACTGATGCCCCCGATCCAGCTTCCAATCTGAGGATCAATGTATTAAGTAAAACATCGCTCGAATTGGTTTGGGATCAAAATCCTGCGCCTGCATTCCAAGAAACAGCTTTCGAGGTTTATCGGGCGTTGGCAGAAGACGGAGATTTTGTTTTTATTGCTTTGACCTCGGCCAACGAGGGCTCTTATATAGATACGGATCTTGATGCCGGTACCGAATATTTTTATCAAGTACGTGCCGTGAATAGCACCGCCTCGGCTGCCTTAAGTAATCTATCGAGTGAAATCACCAATTTCGATGAGGAAGCACCAACTGCACCTACTAACTTAAATGTAGTAGGTACTACTAATCAAAGTATTTCCTTAACGTGGCAAGCTTCATTAGATAATGTCGGAGTTGTTGGGTATGACATCTATGTTGACGGTATTAAATCCTACACCACCACAGACACCAATTTTACTGTGTTTGGTCTAACGGAAGATGAGTCTTATACTTTTTTTGTTAAAGCCCGAGATTTACCGGGTAATGAATCTGCCTTTAGTAACCAGGTGGTTTCAGCTGCTGTATATAGCGGTTTAAATTATAAGTATTACCACGGTAGCTGGAGTGCGCTCCCTAATTTTAATAACTTAACACCGATTGCTACCGGTCAATCAACTAATGTTGACATTTCTATTAGGCAACAGAACAGTAACTTCGCTTTCTTTTGGGAGGGGCAAATAAATATTCCGGTAGGTGGTAACTATACATTTGAAACACGCTCAGACGATGGTAGCAAATTATACATAGGAGGCTATGACGAAAATAATTTGGTAGTTAACAATGATGGGTTACATGGAAGTAGATACAGAGAGGGTACTTACAACTTTCCAAGTGCAGGTACCTACACTATTGTTATTACTTATTTTGAAAGAAGTGGTGGAGAAAGAATGGAAGTATATTGGAAAAATACTGCCCATGGTGTGACAAGCAGACAACGGATACCAGATACTGCATTTGCCGGAGAAATAATTATACCAGGAAATCCTCCTGCCAGCCCAACTAATTTGGTTGCTATCACCACTCATCACGACGAAATCCTACTTACCTGGGACGATAATAGTAACGATGAGCAGTATTTTCAGGTGTTCAGATCAACTGGTAGTAACGAAGCACCTGTCTCTATTGGTGCCACTTTACCAAACGTAACCTCTTTCACAGATACAGGTCTTGATGATGGAACTACTTACTATTATCAAGTAGTGGCTTTAGGAGAATACGGTCCTTCGCATGCGGCAGATGCGCCACAAAGAACCCTAGGAACTATTAGAAATGGTATTGGTGCACAAGATAATGCTACTGGCTCAGGCTACATACTGTATTCTGCGGAAAATGTTTTTAATCGTTTTAGTTCAAACCGACCTAATAACAGTAATAGTGATCATGTAATTGCCGTGCGATACAATGCCGGACAGTGGGAATATGATAATAATTCTAGTTATTATAGTTTCAGTCCCAGGGATTCTGACATACTACTCGCCACAGTGGATTTTTCTAACGATCAGATAGCTGATCTTGAAGGTGTTGATTCAGTTATTTATGATGTTAAAGCTGGTTTCGTATCTGGCGATCTTACATTTTATGCTGATAGATGGGGGAACAGTAATAATGACGGTGAATTTAAAATTGAGGGTACGTACTTTGTGCCAAATCTGGAAAACTTAGCTTCGGCTACGACAGACGATTTACCATCACTGCCCATAGCTCCTGATAGTTTGATAGTTACTGCGGTCACTAATAACACTATCCAACTTAGCTGGAATGATAATAGCACAAATGAAGATGCTTTTGAAGTCTTCAGGTCATTAGGTGACAGCCTTAATTTTCAACCTGTTAACGAAGTAAATGGTGATTTAGGAGAAGGAATAAACTATCTGGATAGTGGTTTATTTGCACATACAGAATACTTTTTTAAAGTTAGAGCTAAAAATTTAGGTGGTGTTTCTGAATTTTCAAACACAGTGTCGACAGCTACTCTTAATACTGATCCGGCAATCACGAATACCGTAGATAGTATTTATCTACATTATTCAGAATCACTCAGTCTTGAGCTATTAGCCGAAGATATTGACAATGATCTCATCATCATAAATCCTACAGAGCTAACACCTTTTATGAACTTCTTTGACGATGGAGAGGGGACTGGTTTACTTGATATAAATCCTCAAATGTCAGATGTAGGTACTTATGATTTGACTATAGAGGTAGAAGATTTATTCGGAGGTAATACGTCAATGCCTTTAAACGTTAAGATTACTGATAACTTTAAGCCAACTATTAATCCTTTTGCAGACGTAACAGTTTTAGAGGGTAATAGTGAGAGTCTTACCATTACGGCTAGTGATTCAGATTCAGATTCAATCGCGTTTTCTTTAATCAATCAACCGGCTTTCATTAGTTTGGATGTATCAGTATCAAATGAGGTTACCCTTAATATCAATCCAACAAACAATGATGCTGGAGATTACACTTTGCAGTTAGTAGCTGATGATTTAGAAGGAGGCTCGGAAAAAGCTTACGTGAATATCACGGTACTGGACAATGATGCTAATTTTACAATGTATTTGAATTTTGGGCGAGCTTCTGCAGCAGCAGCACCTTGGAATAACTTGATGGCCAGTCCGGCATCCTCTGGCACGGTTTTCAATGATTTGCTCAATGAGGATGGGTTTAATACAGGTTACTCATTAAGTCTTGGATCTAACTGGAATGGGACCCAAAATGTAGGAGGAACCACATCTGCTCCTGATTATCCTGTAGAGGTAAGTAGATCTTATTTTTGGACGGATAATGGCCCTGAATCAATTACACTATCAGGATTGAATCCAACAGGTGTTTATGATTTCGAATTCTTTGGCAGTCGTGCCAAGGCAGGGGATAGAAGGACTATTTATGCCATTGGCGCACAACGCGATACAATTGATGCTAGCTTCAATACCTCTGATATTATAGAATTCAAAGGAATATTTCCTGATGCGAATGGTGAAATAAATATTGAAGTTGATAATCTTGATTTTGGTGGAGGTATTTATACGGTAGCATACTTAAATGCTATAGTGATAAAAGTGATTGATGATGGAGGTGTAATACCTGTTTCACCTGTAGAGTTAAGTGCAAATTATATTGAGAACGGTGGATATGTGGAATTAAGCTGGCAAGATGTAGCAGACAATGAAGTCGGTTTTGAAATTTTCAGGTCTATTGGAGATTCTCTGAATTTTAATTCTGTAGCTACCGTGGAAACGGACATCACCATATGGAATGACAATATTCTGTCTACGCAGGAGCTGTTTTACAAGGTACGGGCTTTTAATTATAGAGGCTCTTCATCTCTAAGCAACGCTGCGAATGTGCAAATGCCTAATCAGGCACCGGTTCTAACTTTATTAGATAGTTACCATATTTTGGCAGGTGATTCCGTACAGTTTGATTTTTATGTTTCAGACCTTGAAGATGATGTTCTTAATGTTTTAATTAATGATTTTCCAACATTCGGTTCCTATTCTTTCGATGGTGATTCTACTGTTTCATTGGTTTTCAATCCAGGGCTTGAGCATGTGGGTACATTCACTTCGGAGGCGATTATATCTGATAACGATAACCAGTCGATTCAAGCTTTTGAAATCACTGTATCTGAAAAGGTGGCAGAAACAATATTGGTGAACTTTGCTACCGCCGGAGCTCCAGTGGGTGCGCCTTGGAATAATGTAATTGGTTCACCTAGCGCAGGCTTAAATGCCACCGACTTGGTTACTTCTGAAGCTGTAGTTACTGATTTCGACATTGTTTTAAATAGTGCTTGGACAGGTGGTAATAGCAACGGTGTAGTTACAGGCGATGATTCAGGAATTTTTCCTGATGCGGTCATGGCCACTTACTTTGCTGATAATACAACTGCTGCAAAGACAATCGCACTGACAAATCTTGATCAGGATAAGCTTTATGACCTGGCTTTCTTGGCGAGTAGAAAGGACGTGGCAGATAATAGAGTCACTAATTTTACTATCAATGGCCAAACGGTAGGGGTTAACGCTCGAAACAATGCTTCAGAGCTAGCGGCACTTTCAGGAATAGCACCAGATGTAAATGGAGTTATAGAGATAGAGATCAACAAAGCTGCCGGTGCACCTTGGGCTTATATAAATGCATTGCAAATAGAATTTTATTCAGAGCCGATTCTACCAAGCACACCTACAGATTTCGTATCTAATGCTACTTCTAAGTCAGAAATTGAATTATCCTGGATAGACAATGCCTCTAATGAAGATGGTTTTGAGCTTTATCGTGCTGAAGACGGCGGTAATTATAGTCTGATCAATACATTGAGCGCTAACGTTACTGAATTCACAGACTCAGGTCTAATCACAGATACAGAATATTCATATCGTCTGAGAGCTATAAATCAGAATGGAAATTCTTTGTACGCGGAAACGGAAGAAGCTACGTACAAAAGAAGTGTATTTATAAATGTAGGTGATGATGCATTCATCGCTCCGGCACCGTGGAATAATACGGCTAACTATCCGTTCATTGGTAATGAATATAATAACTTGAATGATGATAGTGGCCTTTCTACAGGTTTTGCTATGACCATTTTGGGTAATAGCGGTGGTACTACCTTTACGGCACCGGGTGCGGGCGGCGTAAACACCGGAAATAATTCAGGGGTTTATCCGGACGTAGTTATTCAGTCTTACTACTGGATAGAGCAGGGTGAAATGGCATCGGTTAAATTCAGTAACCTCAACTTGAATGAGAAATACGATTTCGAGTTTTTTGGTAGTAGAACTAAGGCTCCTCGAGGCACAGATTTTACGATAAACGGTGAAACGGTAACATTAGACGTTGCTTTTAATACGGATAATACAGTAAAGTTATTAGACGTATCACCGGATGTTAATGGTGAAATATTCTTGGATATGATCTCTATGTCAGGAGCTACTGGAGCGCATATCGGTGCAATAGTATTGCATTCCTCCACTTCCTCTAAAGAACCTAATGCTGCGGTTCGAAGAGGAGATATGGAAGATGTGGCATTGAAACAATTTGATCATAATCTTAATATTTATCCTAATCCATTAATGTCTTTAACTACTGTTGAGTTCAAATCTAAAATCAACGAGACGGTTGAATTAGTGGTTGTTAATCACATGGGACTGGAAATTTTGAGGCGTGATTTCGATGTAAGCGAAGGTAACAATACCCTCACCCTCAATACTGATTTGCTAAACTCGGGTCTGTATTTTATGAGAATTGCAAACAGTCAGGGCTTCGAAAAAATAAGTAGGTTGGTGAAAAACTAATTAGCGTTCTTGTAAGACACAACGTCTAAAGCACGTGCCAGAGATAAAAGCCTCAGAATTTCAAAGTTCTGAGGCTTTTATTTTTAGTGTGCTAATTGTTTAACGGTCATATGCTTTTAGCATACTGATGTAATGTAATGTTCTAAATAGATGATTTTCTTATCTATTCACATCTATTATTATCTATCTAATCCTCGTTTAACTGTACTATTTAACAAAAAGGTAATATTAATATGTGTGTTTATCCATGTGATATATGAGCTATTATTATTAACTTGCGTTAGCTTTAATTAAATAATACTACTATGTTGGCTTTAAACACTCTCCGCAACGTGCAGAAAGCGTTTTTATTATCCATTTTTTCGTTTTGGATAGTTACTGAATCATTCGCACAAACGGTTCCTTTTCCCGAAACAAGAGTCTACAACCAAATTAGTCCGTGGGGACATACCGATAAAGGTACTAACTGGGATACTTCTCCTTTTATACCCTTTATCTATAAAGAAATTTGGTTCCGAATCATGCCTCCAAATGGGGTAACGTATGATAAGCAGACTGATACTTGGAACTTTTCTGATCCCTCGAAGGAATACCCTATGAGTTATTTCCAAGTAGGGGGTGGAAAATTTGGCGATGATAACAATTATCCTTTGGCTAACGGTGGCCGAAATTGGAGAGATGCTGTTTTGTCCGATGAATTTCCTGGTTTTGTAGTATACCCCCAAAACATGAGTAGAGGCGGTCAGCCACCAAACCAGAGTGAAGATTTGATCAGGGCTTTGATGGATCTACTGCCAGTCGATAGAACAAGGTTGTATATGCACGGAACCTCTAATGGTGGTAAATCCGTTTGGTTAACTATAAATGCGTATCCGCGTCTATTTGCTGCTGCCACGCCCTTTTCAGGTATTTCAGAGAGTGGATATTCTCCACAATTGCTATTTACTCCTATTAGACAATATCAGGGAGGCAACGACCTGAATCCGGCTCCTGGTTACACAGAATCTATTCTCAATCAATTCGTAGCTAATGGTGGTGCCACTGAATATGTTCTTTATCCAACGTTAGGTCACGGAACCTGGAATCGAGGTTACAGCGAAGATGATTATTTCACATGGCTGTTGTCTCACAAAATGAACGACATTCATGTCTTATTTGATAATAGAGAAATATGCCCAGGAGATCCAATAAACGTAACTATGGGTTTTACTCCCGGTTTCACTAATTATGAATGGAGAAAAGACGGAGTACTGATTGCCGGTGAGAATAATAATACACTGAACGTAAATCAGTTTGGAAACTACTCCGGTCGCATTCTCTTGGAAGGTGAATGGACAGAATGGTCTGATGCAGTAGAGATAAAATTGAAAGACCCTACTCAAACACCACCTATAAACGTGGAGAATGGCTTAAGTCATGTCATCCCGTCTCCGGATGGAAGAAGTACCGTTAACCTGGAACTTCCAGGTGGTTATAGCTCATACCGTTGGGAAAATGCATCTAATGCTCAGGTCATTGGATCAAACTCAACGCTTAATAATGTAGGACCTGGCGAGTATCGTGCCACTGTAACTGAAGAGGGCGGTTGCTCAAGTCTATATTCTGAGACTTTTGTTGTAGTAAATGCCAACGGACCAAATGCTCCGGAGGGTGTCATTGCACTCCGGACGCAAGTGTTAAGTAAGACGGAAGTACAACTTTTATGGGATCAAAATCCTGCACCTAGTCATAATGAGACGGCATTTGAAGTATACAGATCTGATCTGAGCGATGGGCTTTTTCAACTGATTGGTAAAGCTGGAGTTGATGCCTCTACCTTTACAGATAACGGATTGAATCCTGGCTCTGAATACTATTATTTAGTAAGGGCAATTAATGAAACTAGTGCTTCAGATAATTCAGAAACAGTATATGCTCTAACTGAATTAGATGAACAGCCTCCATCATCACCTGTAAGCTTAACGATCACTAGTTCATCGGCATCTTCTATTGGTTTAGATTGGAGTCCTTCAAATGATAATATTGGAGTGGTGGGATATGATGTTTACGTGGATGGTGCCAAATCTTTTACTACTCAAAACACTCAGTTTGAAGTTTTTGGATTAGCCATAGGAGAGATCTACACACTGGCAGTTAAAGCAAGAGATTTTGCAGGAAATGAATCTGCTTTCAGTAATCAGGTGGTAGGTATTACTACTTTTTCCGGATCTCCGGAAGCTCATCTTAAGCTTGATAACGATTACAGCGATGATTCTGGTAATGGCGTTAATTCATCCGGACGTAATGGGCCGGTTTTTCAAGATACTGTGGTAAAACAGGGCTCTCATGCGCTATACTTCGGGCAAAATAATGAATTTGTTGATTTGGATACGGGCAATGAATTTATTCATGATGAGTTTTCTGAAAGAACAGTAGCCTTATGGATAAATGCTATTTCTCTTAACGGAATTCAGGATGTTTTTGATGAAGGTGGTAGTACTAACGGTTTTGGCATTAGAATAAATAATGGAAATATTGAAGCTGGAGTACAGGATGGCAACGATATTTATACAATTTCTGCTCCTTTCACTTCAGGTGAATGGAGGCATGTAGCGGCTACTTTTGATAACGGGTCTTTTAAATTATTTATAGATGCACAATTAGTGGCTAACCAGTCTGGTTTAGATTATGACGAGGTAAGTGCACATAGTGACGGTGCTGGTCTTGGTGGAACTAATGGTAGCAATGCTTTTGACGTAGTAAACAACAATTTTGAGGGATATATAGATGATCTATATATAGATAACACTGCTCTGGGAGTAGCCGAACTATCGAGTTTAATTATTATTGATGATCCTGAAATTCCGGATACCCGACCTAACGCACCCACAGATCTTAGCGCATCAGCTATCTCTTACCAGCAGATAGATCTCTCCTGGACGGACAATAGTTCCGATGAAACCGGATTTCAATTATTCAGATCTACCGCTGCATCAGGTCCTTATAACGCTATTGGCATTCTAACTCCAAACAGCACCTCATACAGCGATTCAGGTTTAATCCCCGAGACTACCTATTACTACCAAGTGGTGGCGTTAGGAGAATTCGGCGCTTCCGAGGTGACTACGAATGTGGCTCCTTCAATATGGCTTGATCTTGATAATAATATCGTTGATAAATCTCCAAATAATGTGGTAAGCCAAGCGAATAATGGTCCGCTATATTCTAACACAGAAGTTCAAGCAGGATCACACTCCGCTTATTTTCCTGGAGGTAATGATTATTTTGACCTTGATGTTAACGATAATTTTATCCATGATGCATTCGATCAAAAATCAATCGCCTTTTGGTTAAGAACAAATTCGACCAATGGCCTCCAAGATATTTTTGATGAGGGAGGAAGTACTAATGGCATAGGAATGCGTATAAATAATGGTGATTTAGAGTTCGCAGTTCAGAATTCACATGATATCCGCAGTATTTCAGCAGCCATAACTGAAAGTAGCTGGGTACATATTACGGGTGTATTTGACAATGGTTCTCTTTCACTTTACTTGAACGGTACACTTGAAGCTAGTCTTTCCGGTATACCATACACTACTGTAAGCACACACGGTAATGGTGCTGGGTTAGGGGCAACAAATAGCAGTAATGCTTTTGATGTAGTGAGTAATAACTTTAATGGATGGATTGATGAATTTTTGATATTTGATGCTGCTTTAACGGGTGTTGATATCGCATCACTTATGGCGGGTTCCTCGTCAAGTCCGGTAGCAACCACCTTACCCTTACCTCCTGTTCCTAGTGCGCCGAGTGCATTAATGTCTACTGATTTGGCCACCACCAGTATAACTTTGGGATGGACAGAGGAGAGTGCGAACGAGGATTTTTATGAAGTATTCAAATCCGTAGGAGATAACTCGAATTATCAGCTTTTAGACACTACTAGTGCTTCAAATTACCAAGATAATTCTCTATTTCCCCATACCACTTATTTCTACCAAGTCCGTGCGGTAAATGTTGGTGGGGCATCCGATTTTTCAAACGAATTTGAGGTCTTAAGTTTAAATAGTAATCCTGTTCCCAATGAAGCTATTGATGACATATTTATGCATCACGATAGTGAAAGAAGTATATCGATAGTAGCTACAGATGCGGATAATGACGCTATCTTCATTAATCCTTTAAACTTTCCTTCCTTCGTTGATTTTTTTGATGAAGGAGATGGTACTGCAGGTATTTTCATTGATCCGGAACCGGGAGACGTGGGCGTTTATCAGAATCTAGGGGTACAATTCACTGACCTTTACGGAGGGCTGACAGTGGTAACCTTTAATCTTGAAATCCTTAACAATCATCCTCCCGTTATTTTACCGTTTTCTGATGTCGAGCTTTTTGAGACTAACCAAACCAGCATCACGCTGGAAGCCGAAGATCAGGATATGAATCCAATCAATTGGTTTTTCCAGAATGTACCGGCTTTCGCCAGTGTGGATACTACCGCAGCGAATCAAGCTAACTTTATCTTTAGTCCTGGTGCTGATGATGAGGGAAGCTATGCGATTGGGGTTAGAGTAGAGGATGGACATGGCGGTTTTGTTGAGGAAATTCTTAATGTTAATGTTCAGAATCTCGAATCTAATTTCAAGGTTTACGTTAACTTCGGGAGAAACTCAAACGCAACTACACCATGGAATAATTTCATGGTAAATACCGCATCAAATGGATCATCTCTTAGCTCACTTGTAAATGATCAGGGCTACGTAACGAATATATCCGCCACTCTTGAAACCAATTGGAATGGGGTTCAAGAAGTGGGAGGTATGCCAAATGGAATATATACTGATGAGGTGCGTGAGTCTTACTTCTGGACAAATTCCGGTCAGAAAAATATACGCTTATCAGGTTTGAATCCTGCCTTTATTTATAATCTTGAATTTTTCGGTAGTCGAAATAAAAACGGTGATCGAAGAACAGTTTACAGTGTCGGTCAGGAATCCGTTGTATTAGAAAGCTCATTTAATTCAAATCAAACAGTAACTATCAACGGTATTGAGCCTGACGCTAACGGCGAGATTGTTTTTGGAGTTGCTAATATTAATGCGAACGGTGAATTTTCGGTCGGTTATTTGAATTCATTGATCATTGAATCGGTTGATGATGGCGGAGTGCCGCCTCTCGCACCATCAGCTTTAATTGCTGATTTTCAAGGAGGTTCTATTGATTTAGAATGGACCGATAATTCCATGAATGAAAATGGTTTTGAAATTTATAAATCAGTAGGTGATACGTTGAGTTTTACCTTGCTTTCAACAATTGATAGGGATGTCACCACTTTTACGGATACTCAACTATCTGCTGATGAACAGCACTACCGAGTGAGGGCTTTTAACTTAAGAGGATTTTCAGACTACTCTGACATAGCTTCTTTAGGTGTGGTGAATCTTGCCCCTACCATAGCAGGACTTGATGACATTAATGTACAGGCCGGCGCAGTAGGAAATCTGGTGTTTACAGTAAGTGACCCGGATGAGGATAGCTTCACACTTCAAGTAATTGATCTTCCGAGCTTTGCCACGTTTAGTGAAGCTGGAGATGGTGGTTCTTTCGAGTTTAGCCCAACATTAGAACATGAAGGATCATATCAAATCGCTGTAGTTGCTGAAGATAGTCTTGGTAATATCACGAATCAAACTTTTGAATTATCCGTTACCCACAAAGTTTATGAAACGGTTCTGATCAATTTTGGGGCAAATGGAGGTCTGGTAGCCCCATCGCCTTGGAACAATGTTTTAGGAGCCCCTAGCGCCGGTAAATCTGTGAATAATTTATCAAACACTTCAAGTGTTAATACCGGCTTTGATGTGACGTTAGTTAACTCTTGGGCCGGAGGCAACACAAGTGGAGTAGTTACGGGTAATAATTCAGGGATTTATCCTGACGTAGTAATGCAAAATTATTATGCTGATAACTCTAACAATCAAAAAAGTATTAGACTCTCAGATCTGGATGCTAATAGGATTTATGATGTTTTGTTTTTTGCTAGCCGAGCTAATATTAACGAAGATCGTAAAACCCAATATTCTATTGGTGGTAAATCGGTAACGTTAAATGCCAGAAATAATGGCAGCGAAGTGGTTCAGATCAACGGTGTAACACCTAATGGTTCTGGTAACATTGATATTACCGTAAGAAAAGCAACAGGATCACCTTGGGCTTACATCAATGCGATTGAACTGCGCTATTATGATGAACCATTACTTCCGGGAACACCTTTCGGTTTAACGGCAAATGGTGACTCTAAGTCCAGTATTAACTTGAGTTGGGTAGATAACAGTGGTAGTGAGTCTGGTTTTGAGATATATCGCTCTACTAGTCTCAACGGTACCTTTGGCCTAATAGGAAGTGTAGCTGCTAATACTGAACAATATATTGATGCCGGTCTACAGCGAAATACCGTATATTATTATAAAGTAAAAGCGTTTAATGCCAACGGTACATCGCTAGATTCTGACGTGGCTTACGCATCTACTTATAATAATATTGTTTACCTAAATTTTGGAGATGAGAACTATATAGCTCCATTTCCATGGAATAATACGGGAGAGTTTCCTTTCGTAGGAAATATAACGCAAGACTTATTAGATGATGAAGGTTTCAATACTGGAATTGACATGGAGATAATCACCAATCCCGGTGCAACTACTTTTGCTGCGGCGGGTAGTAAGGGAGCTAATACCGGGAATAATTCCGGTGTTTATCCTGATGTAGTTATGCAATCATATTACTGGATTGAACAGGGTGAAGTTGCTTCTGTTAAATTTTCAAATCTCAATTTGAATCAGAAATATGATTTGATCTTTTTTGCAAGCAGGGAGGCTACTTCCAGAGGTACTGACTTTACAGTGGATTCGGAAACAGTATCTTTAAATGGTTCTTTTAACAGTACACAAACTGTCCGTATTGATGAGATAGTACCAGATAGTAACGGTGAAATTTTCTTAGATATGGAGTCTATGAATGGCACTATTCTGGGCTATGTAAATGCGATAGTTATTCAGTCTTCCAATGCTACTGGTGGCACTCAGTCGTCCACTAGAGAGGCGGCTGATGCACCCCTCGATGAAAATACACTTTCATGGACTGATAAGTTAAAAGTTTATCCTAATCCATTCGATACTAAACTGACAGTATCTATTTCAAGTGAGGTAACAGAGGCTGCAAATATTGTAGTCTATGATCAAACAGGTAGAGCTGTTCATGAAGAATCTTACAATATGAAAGAAGGTATTAACGAAATAGAAGTAAACACTTTAGAACTTAAGTCAGGAGTTTATCTATTGAAGGTGCTGAGAGATTCATCAAGTGCCCGTACCTTACGATTAATAAAGT
>JBCCSU010000119.1:0-14040 GCA_039199635.1 Bacteroidota bacterium
GGTAGACCGGGATGATGAAGGCTACTTACTGCAAATATTTACTAAACCCGTTCAAGACAGACCCACTGTTTTCTATGAAATCATTCAAAGAAAAGGGGCTAAATCATTTGGAAAAGGAAACTTCAAGGCCTTATTTGAGGCTATAGAAAGAGAACAAGAATTGAGAGGAAACTTATAATAGACCATGAACCAGGAAATACTGAACAAAGCTAAAAATTGGCTGAACAGCAATATCGATCAGGAATCAAAAGACGAGATCAACAAACTTCTGAATCAAGAAGATGAACTTACGGATGCATTTTACAAAGATCTTGAATTTGGAACCGGTGGATTGAGAGGCGTAATGGGTATTGGTTCAAATCGAATGAACAAATACACGGTAGGTATGGCTACTCAGGGTTTGTCTAATTATTTGTTGAAATCGTTTCCTGATCAAAAGATCAGCGTAGCTATAGCACATGATAGCCGAAACAATAGCCGCTTCTTTTCGGAAGTAACGGCCTCAGTTTTTTCTGCTAACGGGATACATGTCTATCTCTTCGAGGATCTACGTCCAACACCGGAATTATCATTTGCCATTAGGCATCTTGACTGCCAAAGTGGTGTAGTACTTACAGCTTCTCATAATCCGAAAGAATATAACGGTTACAAAGCCTATTGGAACGATGGTGCCCAGTTAGTTCCTCCCCACGATAAGAATGTAATCTCGGAGGTTCAGAAAATTTCAGGGATTGATGAAGTTAATTTCGCTGGGGATAACGAGTTAATTCAAACCGTTGGCAAGGAAATCGATGATGCTTACTTGGATCAAATTAAAGCCTTAGCATTATCCGCTGAAGCTGTAAAACAGCATCATGATCTAAAAATAGTATTCTCGCCTATCCACGGCACTGGTGTCACAATGGTACCGCCTAGCTTGGAAGCCTATGGATTTACCAACGTAACGGTTTTGGAGAGTCAGGCTACACCAGATGGCAACTTTCCCACCGTAGTTTATCCCAACCCGGAAGAAAAGGAAGCTTTGTCATTAGCGCTCAAAAAAGCGGAAGAAATTGACGCTGATCTTGTATTAGCTACTGATCCGGATGCAGACCGGGTGGGTATTGCTATTAAAAATAACTCGGGAGATTTTGAATTATTAAACGGTAATCAGACGGGCAGCCTGCTCATTTACTATATTTTGGAACGATGGAAGGAACAGAAAAAATTCAAGGGAAATGAATTCGTGGTTAAAACTATAGTTACCACAGATCTTATTGCCAAAATAGCAGAAGCCTACAGCGTAGAGTACTTTGACACCCTAACGGGTTTCAAGTATATTGCCGCACTGATCAAGTCCTTAGAGGGCAAGAAGCAATATATAGCGGGTGGTGAAGAAAGCTACGGTTATATGATCAGTGATTTTGTCAGGGATAAAGATGCAGTAGCATCCTGTTCTATGATCGCCGAAATGTGCGCCTACGCCAAGAGTAAAGGACAAAGTCTCTATTCTATGATGATTGAAATGTATCAGCGCTTTGGCTTTTACAAAGAAACGCTCATCTCTTTGACAAAAAAGGGGAAGTCAGGCGCCGATGAAATCGTTCAAATGATGGCTGACTTCCGCAGTAACCCACCGTCTGCTTTCGGAGGATCCAAAGTGATAAAAGTAATTGATTATCAAAGTAGTACCTCAAAAGATCTCACCTCAGGCGTAGAAGAAAGTATTCACTATGATAAGTCCAATGTGTTGCAGTTCTTCACAGAAGCTGGATACAAGGTTTCAGCACGTCCATCAGGCACAGAACCCAAAATCAAATTTTATATAAGTGTAAATAAGCCCCTTTCGGAGGTGTCAGATTTTCAAAATACGGCTAAGGAACTGGACAAGTTGATTACAGAGATTAAAAGCGACTTAAAGCTGTAACTAGAAGTGAAAAAAGAGCCTCAAGATTGTTGTAATTGAGTTTACCGATACGGTTGACAGCCACGAAAATATATAGAAATAACGGTTACAGAGATATTTTTAAGTTGTAAACAGTTAAGCTACCTTTGCAAATCTTATGAAAAAGGTAGCTTTTTATACGTTGGGCTGTAAATTGAATTTTTCGGAGACCTCTTCTATCTCCAGAAAGTTTGAGGAGAAAGGTTACTACAAGGTGGATTTCACTGATCATCCGGATATTTTTATCATCAATACCTGTTCGGTGACGGAAAATGCAGACAAGAAGTGTAAAAAAATAGTTAAGGAAGCCCGTAAGATATCACCCGAGGCCTATGTAGCTATTATAGGCTGCTACGCGCAGTTAAAACCTAAAGAAATTTCCGAAATTCCGGGAGTAGACGCTGTTTTGGGAGCAGCTGAAAAATTTCGATTAGTGGAGCTTTTGGATGGATTTGTAAGACCGCCTGTTCCAGTAGTTTTATCTACTGAAATAAAAGAAGCTACAGCGTATAATTCGTCATACTCTCTCAATGATAGAACAAGAACTTTTCTGAAAGTTCAAGACGGTTGTAACTATAGTTGTAGCTTTTGCACAATACCTTTGGCCCGAGGTAGAAGTAGAAGCGATACGATTGAAAACGTTGTAAATTCAGCCCGAGAGATAGCGAATTCAGGTGTCAAAGAAATAGTGCTCACAGGCGTAAATACCGGTGATTTTGGAATAAGGAATGAGAAACGCGAAGATCGGTTTATTGATTTGATTAAGGCTCTTGAAGAAAAGGTTTCAGTGGACCGGTTCAGAATATCTTCCATAGAACCAAATTTGTTAACCGATGAAATTATAACTTTCGTAAGTCGTTCAAAAAAATTCGTTCCTCATTTTCACATACCTCTTCAGTCCGGTTCGAATAGAATTTTAAGATTAATGAAGAGACGTTATCTGCGTGAGTTGTATAAAAATAGAGTTAGAACCATAAAAACGTTGATGCCCAATTGTTGCATAGGTGTTGATGTCATTGTTGGCTTCCCAGGGGAATCAGAGGATGACTTCCTTGAAACCTACCATTTTCTTAAGGATTTAGATATTTCCTATTTACATGTTTTTACTTATTCAGAGCGTGTAAATACTAGAGCAGCGGAAATGAAGGACTCTGTGCCTATGAGCATTAGAAACGAACGTTCAAAAATGTTAAGATCATTAAGCGAAAAGAAAAAACGACAGTTTTATCTTGATCATTTGGGAAGTTCGCAGACTGTACTCTGGGAGAATGATAAAGAGGCTGGCATGATGTTAGGGTTTACCAGCAATTACATTAAAGTAGCGGCAAAGTATGATCCGTTAAAGGTAAACGAGCTAGAGAAAGTCCAACTACATGAAATTAATAACCAAGGGCAGGTTCAAGTAGAAGAATACTCTTTCGTTCACGCCTAACATTTAGCGGCTGACCACGTTTTAATGGAAAAACAAAGATGCCGTTAACTGTAGGACAAGATGCACCCTTATTCATACTTCCTTCCACAGAAGGAAATAAATTCGACCTGAGTGAGGTGCGAGAGCCTCTGATACTCTTTTTCTATCCAAAAGATTTCACTCCCGGTTGCACCAAAGAAGCCTGTTCCTTTAGAGATAATTTTGATTTTTTCAAAAATCTGAAAATCAAAGTTGTTGGTATTAGTACGGATAGTATATCCAAACACATCAAATTCAAAGAAGCACATGGCCTACCCTTTCCTCTCCTTTCGGATGCTACAGGAAAGGTGTGTAAATTGTATAAGGCACATGTACCGCTGTTGAATATTGCGAAACGTACTACATACCTCATTGATGCACAAAAAAAAATAGCAGCCAGCTACAACGATTTGTTAGGTGCGGGAAAGCACATCAAAACAATGATCGAAAAGGTTAAAAAGACTAATCCAACAGACGACCGTCTTCCATAATAACTTTTCGGTCCGCCATATCTGCCAGTTCAGCGTTGTGAGTAACGATAACAAAAGTCTGACCGGTTTTATCCCTTAAGTCAAAAAAGATTTTGTGCAACCCTTCCGCATTCTTCGAATCCAGATTCCCACTGGGCTCATCGGCAAAAACAATAGAAGGTTGGTTGACCAATGCCCTGGCCACAGCTACTCGTTGCTGTTCACCACCTGAAAGTTGAGCGGGTTTATGCGTTTCTCTACCACTTAAACCCAAATCTTTAAGCAAACGTAAACCCCGTTCCTCTACCTCATTTTTTTTCTCTCCCTGTATGTAACCGGGCATACTTACATTTTCAAGTGCCGTGAATTCAGGCAGAAGATTATGAAACTGAAAAACAAAGCCAATCTCACGGTTTCTAAACTTAGCCCTATCATTTGAGGAAAAAACTGCAGGGTCTGTACCTTTTAATAACAATTTTCCGGTATCCGAAGAATCTAATAATCCTAAAATATGCAACAAAGTACTTTTACCAGCCCCGGAAGCACCGACTATGGACACCACTTCATTCTTATTGATTTCCAAATCTACCCCTTTAAGCACCTGCAGAGTACTATATGATTTGGTTAATTTCGTTGCTGTAAGAAGAGCCATATTTTATCGTATTTTCAAACATAGTCATTCGACAATATATTGACTATAGTTAGGCTATCTTAATATTCACAGGTCTTGAATTATCAAGTTAATTCGCCTACTTTCGTGCAAAAATTGGGCAGATGAATATACACGAATACCAAGCAAAAGATATACTCAAAAGTTTTGGCGTACAAATTCAAACGGGCATTGTGGCTGATAATCCGGACAAAGCACTAAGCGCGGCAAAAGAATTGAATAAAGAAACGGGTACTAGCTGGTATGTTATCAAAGCTCAGATTCACGCAGGTGGTAGAGGTAAAGGAAAAATTAAAGAAACCGGCTCAAACGGCGTTGTACTAGCAAAATCTCTGGATGAAGTACCTCAAAAAGCGAAAGCTATAATAGGCGGTACATTAATCACCCATCAAACCGGTGAAGAAGGTAAAGCGGTCAACAAAGTACTCATTGCTGAGGATGTTTATTATCCCGGTGAGTCAGAACCAAAGGAATATTACTTAAGTATTCTTTTAGATCGATCAAAAGGGTGTAATGTAATTATGGCTTCAACCGAAGGTGGAATGGACATAGAGGAAGTCGCCGAAAAAACACCTGAAAAAATTATCAAGGAGTGGATAGATCCAGCTCTGGGGCTCCAAGGTTTCCAAGCTCGGAAAATAGCTTTCGCACTAGGTTTAGAAGGAAATGCTTTCAAAGAAATGGTCAAGTTCGTCTTTTCGCTTTACAGGGCCTATGAAGCTACTGATTCTTCTATGTTTGAGATTAACCCGGTATTAAAAACATCCGATAATAAAATATTAGCTGTCGATGCAAAGGTTAACTTGGATGATAATGCTATTTTCCGTCATAAAGACCTGGCCGAATTGAGAGATTTGACTGAAGAAGACCCTGCTGAAATTGAAGCCGGTCAGTCCGGTCTAAGTTACGTTAACCTTGATGGCAATGTAGGCTGTATGGTTAACGGTGCAGGTTTAGCTATGGCCACTATGGACATCATTAAACTTTCCGGAGGTGAACCCGCTAATTTTCTGGACGTAGGTGGTGGTGCTAATGCTGAAACGGTGGAAACAGGTTTCAGAATTATATTGAAAGACCCAAAAGTAAAAGCGATTCTTATCAACATTTTTGGAGGTATTGTTAGGTGTGATAGAGTGGCTAATGGTGTAGTAGAGGCTTATAAAAAGATTGGAAATATTGACATTCCGATTATTGTGAGACTTCAAGGCACTAATGCGGAAGAGGGAGCCAAAATTATTGAAGAGTCTGGCCTTAAAGTAACTTCAGCTATTGTGTTAAAAGACGCTGCGTCTAAGGTGAAGGAAGTGTTGGCCTAGAATAATAGCATCCGTAGTTCAACTGGATAGAATACCAGATTTCGGCTCTGGGGGTTGGGGGTTCGAATCCTCCCGGGTGCACATGTACAATGGAGATCAAACAATTGGTCTCCATTTTTCATTTAATTTATGAGTATTTTAAACTTTTCAAAGATTGAGATAATTAGTATCTTGACGTTGAAATTAAATTGAAATGAAAAAGGCTGCTTTATTTGTTACCCTAGTTCTAATTATCTCTGAGATACATGCTCAGTCTTTCTATAATTTTAGACGTGGTAGAGATATAATAGCCACTTTTGGCACTGGAACTTCCAGTTATTTCGGCGACTTAAATAATCCGGGAGACATCATTGACGCCAAATTAAATTTGAATTTAGGCCTTCAATACTATTTTACCGATAGAATAGCTATACGTGGCGAAGCAAATTATTTTAGACTTTCAGGTGACGATGCAGAGGCCGATAGCGAAGGTCGGGTAGTGAGGAACTTGTCTTTTAGGTCAGATAATCTGGAATTAAATGTAGTAGGTATAATACAGGCTTTTTCTAATGGTACACGTTTTTACCAGCGTCCTCCTTTTAACTTATATGGTTTTGCCGGTTTAGGCGTATTATATTTTAATCCGAAGGGGGAAGTACCTGTAAACGGATGGGGCGGAGCGAGCTTAGATGAAAGCGCAGGTGACTTCGTAGCATTACAACCACTACAAACCGAAGGTGTAGATTATAGCAGAATAGCCATCGTTGTACCCATGGGCGCAGGTATAAAATTCAAAGCTGGTCCTTTTTTCAATATAGGCGTGGAAGGAAGCTACCGCCTTACATTTACAGATTATCTGGATGATGTTAGTACAACTTATCTCTTGCACAGTTCATTATCTAATGAACCCTTAAGACAAGCGTTAGCCGATCGAAGACACGAATTGGACGGTGTCTTTCCGCCCTTTGGGGTTGAAGAAGGAAAGAAAAGAGGTGATCCTAATGATAATGATGGCTATTTTCTTCTAAATATCAGAATAGAATATTATATACCTTCTCATATACTTAGTACCTCAAAGGCTAAATATCAAAGGCGAAAAAGATACAGAAAACCAAGAAGGCGCTAAAGATAAATCCATAAACGGGCGAAACTATTTAATCTTTAAATATTCTGGTAAAAGTTGTTTCATAATAGTAATTAACTCAGAATCTGATTTATTTCCGATATTACTATGCAATTCATTAAGTGAATTTTCAAAAACATGATAATCATATTCAGCTACCTTTGCAATCATTATCTTTTTGTTGTGTGTAGGTAGTGTATTTTCACCTTCCGCTAATAGTTCCTCATATAATTTCTCCCCTTCCCGTAAACCTGTGAAAATAATGTCTATATCTTTACCCAACTCCAGTCCCGACAACTGAATCATTTTCTTCGCTAAGTCAACAATTTTAATACTTTGGCCCATGTCAAATATAAAAACCTCTCCACCCCTTCCCATAGTACCTGCCTCAAGTATTAATTGGCATGCTTCTGGAATAGTCATGAAGTATCTTGTAATTTCTGGATGAGTTACGGTCACCGGACCTCCATTAGTAATTTGCTTTTTAAAGAATGGAATAACTGATCCATTGGAACCCAATACATTGCCAAATCTAGTAGTTACAAAGACTGTGTGCTCATCCCCTAACGTACTAAGAAAGTTGTTGAAGGATTGGACATACATTTCGGCCAACCGCTTAGAACAACCCATCACGCTCGTAGGCTTTACTGCTTTATCAGTCGATACCATTACAAATTTCTTAACACCAACTTCATTTGAGATATTCGCCAAGTTTCGAGTACCCAATAAATTCGTTTTTAATGCTTCATTTACGTTGTGCTCCATAAGGGGAACATGTTTGTAAGCAGCTGCGTGAAAAACAATAGATGGCAGTTCTTTATTAAAGATTCTCTTTATTCTCGTTGAATCAGTGATATCCGCTACATATACGTTAGCCGAGCATGTTCCCTCGATTTCTCTTTGCAACTCATACAAAGGAGACTCATTTTGGTCAATTAAAATCAACCTATTTGGTGCAAACCGAATAAGCTGACGTACAAGTTCGCTACCAATAGAACCCGCAGCACCTGTAACACAAACACATCGATATTGAATCTCGTCCGCAACAGCATCGTTATTTAATGAAATGGATTCTCTACCCAATAAGTCCTCTATTTTAACATTTTTTATTTCCTTAATGCTGAAATCACCCTTTACCCATTGATCTATAGATGGGGCAGATCTTACTTTAATTCCTCTTTCCAGACATGTATCAACAATTTCATTGGTCCGTGACAGCGATAATCTGCTTGTTGCAATGATTAGTTCATTAGTACGACCGTCTAGATCTGTTCTAAAAAGTTCATCAGATTTTAATATTTTTACACCGTTTATTACCTTCCCAACTTTTCTCGGATCATCCTCAAAAAAGGCTTCTATTTTATAATTAATATCTGAAGATGCCAGTAAAATAGATTGTGTTAATATACCAAGCTCACCTGCTCCGTAAATATATATGCTCCTTCTACTTTGATGGGTGGTTTTATAGTAAGTAAAAATATTCTTTATTAATAATCGATACTGAAAGAGGAGTAAAAAATTGGCTAATAACGAAATTAGAGCTACTGAAAAAGGTATTAATACTTGTCCTTTCCAACCTAGATGGATATAGTTGGCCCCAAACATTATACAGGCCATTACTAGCAACATGGTTAAGAGTCTCTTACCATCATGGACGCCAGTATACCTAACTATTCCAGAGTGGCTTTTCGTGATAAGTGTAGATCCAAAAAAAGCTCCTAAACTGAGGATGAACCCTGAGATTATATTGTAATTGACAATCGAACTCCAATTAAAATTAAATCTTAGTAAATAACCCAGCAAAGTCGAACAGGCAACAATAATCGCGTCAATTATTATTATTACCCATCTTGGTAAAATACGAAGTTTGAGAATAGCTTCAGTAACCAAATGTCACCTCTTCCTTTTTTGAATTCTTGAGATACCTAAAGCAGCTCCGGCTATAAGTAAGTATTCAATTCCACTCAACGGTATATCTGTTGGATCGCCTGGATTATTTGGCTGTGAAAACCCTGCAAGGCTATGAAAAAACAAAATAATCAGAAAGATCTGTTTATAATACTTCATGGTCCGTTAAGTTATTGTTTGAAGATTTTATAAACAAGTGTTTCACTATTCATATCAATATGAATGATGTAAATACCCGGATAAAGGTCTGATATATCCATAACATGGTTTTTAGCGTTGATCGTTTCTGTTTTAAATACTCGACCAGATAAATCTCTTAATTCCACCACTCGCTTATCACCAGCCTCCAACTTGAAATTTAAAATATCTTTGGTTGGATTAGGATAAATATCAACACCATTTTGTATTTTGTCCAGGCTGGTAATAACCTGTTCAATTTGGCCCCTGGTGACACAAGACTCGTATCGTACCTCCACAGAATAAATACCGGACTCAGAAACTTGATAGGTCTGATTAACTGCTCCTTCTATCAATTCATCATTAAAAAACCATTGATTACCACTTTCATAGCTGGAACTTAATAATCCATTTCCTAAATCTGAAATTTCGACGGCTTCTGATTTGATAATATCTACGGATGATTCTAACTGAAAATCACCACAACCGGCAGCTGCCCTAATCTCAAAAGTGTTCGTGGAAGCACTTAAATCGTCTTCATCTATCTGAATGAACAGATCACCACCATTACCTATTAAAGTATCGCTCACAACTACGCCTCCTTTTAAAGCTGAATAACTTATACCAAGTTCACTATCCTGAATTAGTATTCTGGAACCGTTTCCTGCGCAAGTCTTTTCTGCTAATACAGATAGATCCAAATCAGGTGAAGCTGCTGTGAATGAAATGTCGAAGCGGTCAGTGCCTTGGGATTCTTCTTCAGATGTAACTTCGAAACTGTATACAAAACCATCAGTTAACAAAAAACTACTACCCGTAAAGGTATCCATGAGTCTAATTTCATATTGACCGGCAAATGTTTCAATCTTTTTAAATTCAAATGTGTAAGCACCTTCATCTACATCGGTCAGGTACAAATCAAAATCCTGAGAGCAATCAAGACTCTCCATAGTATTAATTATAAGATTCTCACCACCGGAACTTTTAGTATAAAGGTTAATTTTTTCATTAGGCAGTTTTAAGCCATCTGTCGCTGGATCATATCCTAAAGTTGCCCCTTCAACAATTCTTAAAGCAGTCATATCCCAATTATCAGCCCCTTTAACAAAGATCTCAATCAGTTGTTCTTCATCTTTTGTTCTATAAAAGATTCCGTTAGAAGAAGTTTTATCTGATTCCAACAATGTGAGCGTGGGAGAAGCAGAAATGGCTTTGACCCAAAAGGCTTGACCTTGAGCAATGTTTCCAGCAAATGATGGATCTCCTGTGGTTCCATCCCATGATCTGTAAGATAAGCTACCAGGCCCATTATCTGCAACGTAAACTGTACTTGCAACACCGGGTATAGTTCCTGTGCGAGTTACAATATTATCCCAAGCGATACTTGATGGATATGGGTTACCAATTAAATTCCAACCATCATCGGCCAGCCCTTGATCAGCCGTAAATGAAATATTCGTGGAGAAATCTCCTTGATTTATTGGGCCGTTTACTTCGATAACTTCCTGAGAACTACTCCTTACAAAAGCGGCATACCCTACTCCAGGAGTCAGAGGGTCAGAAGAACTTCCAATGCTTTGATCTGGATAAGCGACATAACCTTGATTTAAATCACCTAGCACCGTTTCATCATAAAAATACATCGATGGATCTGATGAAATAAAACTCGCACCAGACCAGGTGCCAGAAATTAAAAAGTCATCCTGCCAATCTGCTACAGTTGCATTAGTAACCGGTGAAGCCAAATAACGCCATAATGGGTTTTCTCCAGAATTCATGAACCGCTGAACTGTAATATTGCCTGTGACCGTAGCACCAGAAGGAATTACGCCAATTCCGGCATCGCCCGATCCATCGTCAGATGTAGAAAGAAGCGTAAGCAAATTATCTCCGGCTTGCAAATTAGTAACTGTAGAAAAAGTCAAAAGACCTTGCAAGTTTAAAGCAGTAGATAGCGTTACTTGACCGCCTCCTTTATTTATCACTATATTATTAAATGTAGCGCCACCGGCACTTATAGCTTGATCAGCACCTCCATTGAGTGTGATCGTACCATTGTTTGAATCAAATGAAGAGCCGGATATGAATTGTAAAGTTCCGCCAATATTTATATTACTTGAAGGAAATGTTAGAGATGACCCTGAAGTAAGACGAATATTATCAAAATTAGGATCACCTATTACTGAGCTGTTCGAACCTGCAAATTCGATAAACCCTGAATAGGTCACCAGAGATCCGCTCGTTCTTATTAAGTTCCCCAATATGGTAAGTGTATTACCACCTATGGCTAGTGGGCCATTATCTAAGTCTACATTACCGTTTACTTGAAGTGACTCATTCAATGTGACAGGACCTCCGCTAATGGTCAAGTCATTGACCTCATCGGAAAGATCTGGCAGTTCGGCCCCTGTTGTTAAAGCTCCACCAGTGTATGTAATGTCAAAAGTGCTAGCACCACTTGCCTCGGGAGACGTACCTGAAAAAACTCCGTTTGCATTTCGCGTTAGCGTGGAGCCATCAATCATGAAAATAGCGCCTGAATTTACCAATTCTCCATTATTTATCTCCAAAGAAGAGCTAATATTTACTGTATTACTAAGCGTAACTACAGCAGAACTGGCATTTATTACAAACGAACCCAAGTTATTACCCAAAGGATCAAATTGAAGCGTACCGATTACACTGCTTTCAGTAATATTCAACGAAGAAGTCGAATTACTAAATAAAAATCCACCACCGGTAAAAGGTCCATCCAGTACCAATGTTTGGTTGCTAAAGTCCAGATCACCATTATTTAGTGTCAGCGTACCACCAATGGTGATATCCTCAATGAATGTTACTATTTGACCCGGTCGATCCATTGTGAAATTATTGATGGTCTGTGGTCCATTAAACGGAAACGTACCGAAACTACCATCTCCATCAATAACTAGATCTGAGGAAGTGGTCACTTCAATAAAATTCGAGTTAGGTGTAATCGTTTCTAATAAAGTGAGCTGATTATCGCCAACTGAAAGATTTCCAGAGGTCAAAGTAAGCTCCCCCCCTATCGTCACATCTGAAGCAAGTGAAACACTGTTAACATTATTTATCTCGGTATTTGGTGCGGATGGATGGCCTGAACCTATGAATTGGGCTCCCGTCCCGTTATAGGTAACAGTTGAGCCAGTATTAAACATTCTGGTTCCTGAAACCCTTATATTACCAGCTGTTATACCAGACTGAATTGCACCTGATACAGCCGATGAACCTACTCTCAGTTCAGCTGTTTTGTTCAAAGTGAAATTACCAGTTCCAATAAACTCATGAGTACCTAAATCTACTATTGCTCCGGACTCAATATTATAATTTACTGGAAGTCCAATTGAGGTGCCACTAGAAAAGTTTTGCACTGAAGTATTAATAAAGTTTATCGTTAAATCTCCTGTTCCGCTTCTTGTTAGGGACCCAGCACTAAGGTTAACATCTCCACTTACATTTACTACATGAAGGCCAGATAAATATGTAACGTCATGAATTCCTCCGCTGACAGTAAAATCTGTAGCATTGTATGTAACTTCACCACTTCCTCCAAGAAATGTCAAACCATTACTCCATATCATGTTTCCCATAATATTTAAAGTAACAGTGGCAGCATCGGTAACAATAAACTCAGAACCAATCTCAAAGTCACCTCCGATTAAAATGTTCAAAGCTGAGCTCTGCGTTAAAGAAACGTAAGCCGGAGAAGAAATAAATCTAAGATCACCATTTAGGGTAGTTAGATTAGCATTAAGATCAATAAATTCGGCCAAACTAGGAGTGTTCCAAGTGACATTTCCAAACGTTTGATTTAAACCTGCTGGTGGAGAAGTATTAGTTGTATATCCTGAAATCAATAATGTTGAATTACTGCTCCAAGTTGCGGTTGGTATGGTACCAGCTGTTGTAGTATATTGATGATCATAGGTGGAGCCATCATTGAAAAACAATCGTGAAGTAGATGCATTGTTTATTGTAGCATTATTCGCCAGAATTCCATTTACCTGGACTGTAGCATTAGAAATAGGCGGTGGTGGTGGATCAAAGGTTATAGTTAATATACCATTGTTATTTACAGTTCCGTTAATCGTCAAATCATCACCACTTCCGGCGGCTACTGTAAATGATCCACTTCCTGAAATAGTTAAAACACCTCCTAAGTCGACGGTAATTTGATCCGCACTTTGAACATCACTTACTGTAATAGTATGTCCGCTTAGAATGTTAATAGTACCTGAAGCAGCAGTTGGGACTATAGCAGGAGACCAAGAATCCGGATCATTCCAATCACCTGAACCTCCACCTGATGAAACTACCTGCCCGGAAGCCAGGAAAACAGGAACGAATAGCATTAAGAGTAAAACGTATCTCATAATCTAAGAATCAAAAACAAATTCAAATACAAAAATAGAAATAAGATCAAGTAATTGTTACATGAAACTTACAAATAAATACAGGTACCTTGCTTCAAGTAACCGTGATCAGCTCTTTGTTAAAACTCTAATAATTTTATTTAGCTCGTCCTCTCTCAAGTTGGAGCCGGATGGTAAACATAAACCTTGGCGAAACAAACGTTCTGAAACACTCTGATCGTAATAAGGTAGGTCTTTAAAAATTGGCTGTAGGTGCATGGGTTTACACAATGGCCTACTTTCTATTTCAGATGCCTCAAATCGCTTTCTAATACTTTACAAATCCTTTCTTGCTTGTTTTAAGTTGATTAAGATATTGGATAACCACCTATTGCTGTAGGATTGATGAGCTTCATTTAAAAAACTAAAGCCGGGTAGGCCTTCTAAATTTTCCCTGTAGTACTGAAAGTTATCTCTTCTTTGTGCTATTTTACTACTTAAACTTTCCATTTGGGCACATCCAACCGCTGCAGTGATATTATTCATGCGATAATTATAGCCTATCTTGGAGTGTTTGTAGTAGGGAGCTTTGTCCCTTGCCTGATTGGAGAGAAGTCTGGCTTTATCCGCATATTTTTTATTTGAATAAA
>JBCCSU010000120.1:0-14036 GCA_039199635.1 Bacteroidota bacterium
CGGGCAACATTATACCAAAAAAGATTAAATACAATGCATTGGACAAGTTGCCGTAGAAAAGTGATATGACTGCGAAAATGATACAAAGAACCCTTAGTACGTTAATAATAAGTTTAACACTTTTCATAATAGTCTTTTTTCTATTTAAGTAATGGAAGACTTTATTTTATTACAAAAAGGTTCAAAAAAAGAGGCCTCAAAGAGGTTCTTTAGTGGATCGAAGAATCAACAATGAAATAACTGGATATAGCGTGTAGTCAGCCTTACTAAACTTCAGCTTAGTAAGGTTGACTAAATTATTTAAGCCTTATAAAGCTTTTTATAATAATCATCTGCCATTCGCTTAGCTACAAACATTTCATTTACATCATCCGTTGCCTGCCATGCCAGTTCTGACCATTTTTCCGGCGTGTCGTAGTAAAGCGGCATAATCTCTTTTTCTAATATGTTCAACATGTTATCAAAATCATATTGATCCTGTTCTTCTTCTGACCAGGATAGGTTTACTTCAGGCATAACAAAGCTATTCTTACCGTGCTTAGCAAATTCAAGAATCCAACCGTCATTAGTCGAGAAGTTTACCGAACCGTTCATGGCGGCGGTCATTCCACTCGTACCTGAAGCTTCTAACGGAATTCTCGGATTGTTTAACCAAACATCACTTCCCTTTTTCATCAATGCTGAAAGCCGCAATTCATATCCTGTTAGCACAGTAGCATTAGGATATTTTTTAGTCATGTGTATCAGCTTATTAAAAGTATCAACGGCTGCACCATCTAGTGGGTATGGCTTACCTGCCCATAGAATTTGAATCGGGTATTTCGTATTGGCCAGTAGTTTCTCAAATCGATCAAGGTCTCTAGTGATTAAATCAGCTCGTTTGTATCCGGCAAATCTTCGTGCCCATACTATGGTTAAAACATTCGAGTCAAAAAGCTTACCGGTTTGATCAGCCACTTCATTGAAGAGGTGCTCTTTAAGTCTAGTCTTTCGGGTAGAATATGCTTTATGATTTTTCTTTAAATATGCCTTTTCTAATTCAGTATCTGTCCAATAGTTTTTATTCTGAGCATTGGTAATGGCCTCTATCTTGCAGATTTTTTTAAAATCACCCCACATTTCATCTGATACCTGCTTGTGTTTTTTAGAAACAGCGTTAGCCTTCTTAGCAAGTCGTAAAGCGGCAAGTGTGTGGTTAAACCAGCCATTTTCAAAACCCATGACTTTTTCCACCTCTTTTAGATTAAGGTGATGAAAGAAGCTCATTTCCAATAGGAAGTTGGGGTCATTCACTTCATTACCCGCTTTTACCGGAGTATGAGTCGTAAACACTAAGTGCTCTTTTACTTTCGCTACGGTTTTATACTTTTCAAGCAAATAGAAGGCTGCGGGTAGTGCATGCGCCTCGTTCATATGATACAAGTCGGTTTTATGGCCCAATGCATCCAATAACTTGGCTCCACCAATTCCCAACACAATGTACTGAGCAATTCTGGTAGCCAGATTATTGTCATATAACTTGTGAGTAATAGTATGTGCGAGGTGATCATTTTCAGGATGATCCGTTGATAATAAGAAAATAGGGACGGTTCCAAAAACCTCTGGTGGTAAGTAAAACGCTTTTACTTTAACATTATGGCCGTGTACCAATACATCTAGTTCAATACCAGTATCCTCTAAAAAAGTATAGTGCCGCTCTTGGTTCAGCACATCTAGTTCGTTATTCGATTTTCTGGTTTGGTCGTAGTAGCCGTATTTCCACAGCATACCTATGCCCACCATGTTCTGCTTTAGCTCGTAGGCACTGCGCATGTGTGAACCGGCAAGAAAGCCCAGGCCGCCGGAATATATTTTTAAAGGTTGGTCTATGGCAAACTCCATGCTGAAATAAGCCACAGGTTTTTCATAACCTTTACCAAACTTATACGGATGTTTTACTTTCATCTTCTGTGTGTTTAAAAGAAGCTGCAAATAAAGTGCTATAAACTATCAAATGAAAGTAGCTGTAAGTCATTTTAAACACTGTATAAACCCTTGAAAATGAGAGCATGTAAGGTTTTGCGCGTTTAAGTTGTATGCAAACGTTAACGATGATTCCAGACCTTTTACATAAAATATTATCTTAGTCTCTAGAATTAAATTTCATACAATACATCACCGCTCAAAACAGATGAAAGGCCTTAAGTTTTTACTTTTTCTCTTCATCATCTGTCTGCTGATCCTTCTCTTCCTAATTCCCTTTTATTACAGTGACATCAATCAACTCATCAATGATATTAGCGATGGTCATCGGACCATAGCCTCTGTTTTTTCCGATTTTTTAGGGTTTTTCAGTCATGCTGATGGTTGGAATTTACTAGGGTTCATGTTTCTAGCGGCATCTATCATGGTGATGCACGGCATTGTGGACTACCTGGTACTTCATCGCTTGGATAAATTCTACAAAGGAACATTTATTTGGGATGGTTTTATGTGGTTTTTAAGAAGGCAGTTGAGTTTGGCGATAACTGTACTCTTTTTTATGTTCATAACTAATCTTATCGTTGATTTTTATTCTAACGTACGCATAGCTAGCAATACGGAAGAGGTAATTGGTGATAGGTACACTGTACTACTTTTGGGGACCAATAAATTTTTGAGAGATGGTGTGAATGAAAACGTTTATTTCACGCATCGGATTGATGCGGTCATGGAGCTTTATAAGGCGGGCCTTATTTCTCAAATATTGGTTAGCGGAGATAACAGTTCGGATGACTACAATGAGCCAAGAGATATGCGTAATGCGCTTGTTAAAAATGGTATTCCAGCAGGCTTGATTAAACTTGACTTTGCGGGTTTCAGAACCTTAGATTCTATCGTTAGATCTAAGAAGTTGTTTGGAAAAAAAAGGCTTTTAGTAGTTAGCCAAGGCTTTCACCTTCAGCGAGCCTTATTTCTTTCCTGGTATTTTGGGGTAGATGCTATTGGTTATGAAGCTAAAGGGAACATGAATTTGAGTATGTTTATTAGAGAACATTTAGCGGTTCCTAAAATGCTGCTTGATATTATGGTGCTCAATACTCAACCTACTTATGGTTCCACAGGTGTAAGACGGAAAATTAATTTTGGTCAAAAAGACTTGGTTCTCATTTCGTTCATTCTTATCTATTTTGGAATAGCGGTTTACGTATCCTATGACGCTTTTAGTTTTGGAGAATCGAAAGTGGCAAGGAAGTAGCTACTGAATGGATATCAAATTTAGATTCTGAAACGAATGCTAATTTTTATTATCTTTAAATAACTTATTTTTCAAACTAATATATCGTGAAATTGATATTAAAATCACTATTCCTATTTGTCTTTAGTTTAGTTATCATTAATGCTTCTGCTCAAAAAATCGAGCCAATTCCCATTAAAAAATTCTACAAAGATCGCGTCACACGAAATCTACAGTTTTTGTGTAAGGAAGCTGAATGTTTGGATAATATCGTAGTCAATGAGCGCGGTGTTTATGTGTATCCCACCAGTCAAAGGGTAGACAAACCTGAATTTATACTTTACTGGCGCGAGATGTCTCATTTTAATGAGCTGTTGGACGAGAAACCTCATGAAGAGATCGCAGAGATCCTGAAAAGAAAAGGAGCCAGATATTTTTATGGTATTAAAAGTACACATGTAGATCCGGCCAAATATCCGGTTACTGATTATTATGGATTAAAAATAGCCATTGATCCGGGACACATGGCCAGCACGATGGATGAGGCCATTCTGGAAAGACGTTTCATGAAAGTAGAAGGTATTAATTACAACAGAAAAAGTGATATCGAATTTTTTGAGGCCAATCTAGCCTATACCACTGCTTTACGACTTAAAGAATTATTGGAAGAAAAAGGAGCAGAAGTCTTATTAACTCATGATTATGGAAAGAGCGCAATGGGCATTAACTATAAGGAGTGGCTGGAGACAGATTATAAAAAGGATATAATAGCAGGGTATAAGAGTGAGTGGTTTAATAGAGAAAAGTTCAATTATCTTTTGTCAGGTGAAGCCACGGACTTCGTCATGTTCAACGATGTTTTTCTGAATAAGGATTTTGTAGCCAGGGCGAATATAATTAACTCTTTCAATCCTGATCTTACCTTGGTTATTCACTATAATGCCAGTGAGGACAGCCAGCGTTACGATGATAAATACCTGCCACCGGTAGAAGAAAACTATAGCATGGTATTTATTCCAGGTTCTTTCCTCGGATTTGAAGTGGATGGTAAAGATGAAGTTGATCAGCGATTCGAGTTGCTGCGCCTATTGGTTTCCTCAGATCTGGAGGAATCGAATGTTTTTGCAAGTAACATTATGAAAACACTGGATAAAGAGCTGAAAGTGGATGCCTTACCTTCGGATAATACCTTTGCCTTTGCCAATAAATACTCTATTCTTTCGGATATGGCTGAAGGTGTGTACCACAGGAATCTATACCTTACCAGAGCGGTAAAAGGGCCTATTGCCTATGCTGAGGCTTTGTATCAGGATAACATCGATGAAATACCACTATTAGGCAAAAAAGATTATGTTATTGAAGGTATAACTACTAGTAGTAGAGTGAAGGATGTAGCTCAGGTATACTTCAGCGCTATTGATCAGTGGCTTCAATACAATCAGGAGTTTACCAAAAAGCTGGATGCACTTTATGACGACAAATATGGTGATGAAGAAATCTATGCAGAAGAGCTCAAGGAACAGGAATCGGAGAATTGATGGACTTATTGTCAGAATTTAGATTCTTATTCACCCAATTTTGAATGAGATATCTGGCAATTGAATCTTCCTTTGATAGAATAAGATCGTTTTGGCTCACAAGGTTAGAAATTTTAGTAGCTGAAAACCACTGGGCTTCGTGCACCTCGTTATTATCCAGGGAAAGATCCATACTTTTTGCTTGTGCATAAAAACCGATCATTAGAGATGAAGGAAATGGCCAGGGTTGGCTGGCTACGTATCTGATATTAGTCACCTCTAAACCTACTTCTTCCTTCATTTCGCGTTTTACGGTAGCTTCCAGGCTTTCGCCCGTTTCTACAAATCCTGCTAGGGTAGAATACATTTTAGACTGTCTACTTCTGTGTTGTGCAAGCAAACAGAGAGGTTCGCCTTTTTTCGGTATATATTCAATAAGTACAATTACGGCTGGATCTATTCTAGGGTAAATTACTTTAGTGCAGTTAGTACATTGTCTTGCGTGGCCAGCATCTATGATTCTATTTTTATTTCCACAAACACCACAAAATCCATTTTTGGCATGCCACAAATACAACCCACGAGTATAAACTAAAAGAGATGCCTGATAGCTTCTTTTAAGCGTTACATCCTGACGAATATCTACGAATCTACCATCAGGCAAGAGTGCCAGAGCTTGCTTTTCCGAAAGGGCCGACAGGTCTACTGAGAAAAAGTGAATTTTACTTTGCTTACCAATAAAAGTAGTTTTATGCTCCTTTATTGGGGAAACCGCTGCCTCAACGGATAGCAAATCAGGTTGTTTAATGGTCTCATTGCTCAACCAATGTAGTCCATTCCAGTACGGAATTATTCGAGTATTTGATAATTCGAAGGCTTTTTTTATTTCCTGTTGATTTTTTCTTAAGTGCGCAAGGCGGTCAGGCTCATGTTGAGTATAGTGTAATGGCTGAAGTGAATACATGTGCTGCAAACATCATCAATAGACATAATATTTATTGATCTATGTTCACATTTTTTAATCAGTTAAGGAGTGAGTATGTTATTAACATTTGATCTCCTATTTTCCACCGTAGCCACCCATTACCTAATCTTCGAAAGTCTTTATCTAATATCTCAACACGAACCCATGCCTCTTTTACTTCTACTACCTTTAAAATGCCGCTGGCAGCGCCACTAGGCGAAGCATGGTCAAAGGGTCTTGATCTTAAAGGATTTGTTTCTTCATTAGATTCGATAGAAGATGTACTTATTAAAAATTCTGGCCAGTAAATAATGTTTACTTTGGAAGCATCTACCCAATGTGTCTGACCTGTTTGCTGATTCACCTCTACTTGGACCCAATCTTTGCGTAAACTCACAGCTTTTAAAAGCAGTAAGTCATAATCCAGTTTTATATGAGCAGGATAGAACCATGGAGGCGCGTAGCCAATAATGAAACCTGTTTCCGATTGCGTAAACACCAAGCTGTCTACCGGATGATTTTCACTGACCGCTTTGTCGAGATTGGGAGCATAGAAGTAAATTACCTTTTCTCTGTAAAAATCAGGCTTTACCATCCCTATGCCCATGCTTTGATTCTGTTTGTTAATTACAGGGAAAATAGTCTTAACTCCGGGTAAGAGACCTTGTTTTTGTTCTGGCGCAGTCTTTTGTTCGTGAACGAATATAAGTATCAGAATAATGCTGCCAAGAACAATATTTATCAGAATCACTTTGCTCTTTTTCCGCATAGATCAATAAACTAAGGACAGTGTAAGCGAAAACATAATTCTTAAAAGTACAGATGTAATTGCAAAACTTAAATTACTCCGATAGCTATTTTTAGCCTTAATATTATTATCCAATAACTGATATGAATCCACCTAAGGTCAGAAAGACCGTTGTTGTGTGTAGTGCTAACATCACGAAGAAGTTTAGCCGTTTTGTCCTTCAAATAAAACCTGAATCAGGTTATTAACTCATGCACAGCATGTACATCGATCTTTTTTTGTTTTCCTTTTAGTTGTACAATTCCTATTTCTTTAGAAGAATACCCATTTAAAGTGGCAGCTTTTTTGAGTAGCCAACCAGACACCAATAAACGCTCTTGATACTGATTACATATGGATTCTATGCGCGAAGCAGTGTTCAAGACATCACCATGATAAGCAATATCTCTTTTAATATTTCCAATTTCAGCCACTGTCACTTTTCCGCCATGTAAGCCTGCTTTAAACTCAGGTATAACTCCGTATTTCTCCAGGTAATGTTTGGATCGTTCTTCCAGTCTTTTCTTAAAAGCATAGAAGATGTCAATGCCTGCTATAACGTCCCATTTATCTTTTGATTCCCAGGTAAGTACTACCTCATCACCTACGTATTGATATATCTCTGCTTTATAGGTGTCTACTAATTTATTTATATCGTTGATACAGTCTTTTATTAGCTTTGAGTATTGAATATTACCCAGAGTCTCGGCGTAAGCTGTTGAAGACTTCAAATCCATGAAAAGAAAGATCCTTTCTTCAATGATGGGATTTTGATATTTGCCCAATAGAAAATTGCTTAGGTTCTTGTAGCCAAATTTAGTGATGGTTTGAACAATGAAATTTAAGATTATCGTTTGGGAAAGCAGGAAAATTAATACAAGAGCAATGATTTGTCTTGAGTAATCCATCTGCGCAATCATCTGCCAAGCCCCTTCAGGGAGTATCCCAATCATTGAAACAGTGAAAAAAACCAGGAAAGCTGAAAAGCCGAATCCTAGAAGATAGATAAGGCTTTTAATCAATACAATGGATCCGAAGCTTAAACGATCGATACCAAACCTGATTGACAGCTCGTTTATAGCAATAAAAAGTAATCCAAATGATAAGCCAAACAAAGTGGACTCAAGCAGTTGGTACGGAGAGGCCCAATAGCTTGCCATAGTATTGTTCAGGGTACTCAGGTCTAACTGGATAAGCTCAATAAACGAAGTTACGTTGATCAACACCAGGTAACTGATGATATCTAAAATGAGCACCCAGTAAAGTAGGATTAAACTGTATATTTTGAGCTTATTCATTCAGTGATTAAAGCTACCAATATCACCTGATTAAAGTATTAGCTTCTACTTATTCTTGGCGTAGCGCATCTACAGGATTTGATTTGACCACTTTATAGATCTGGCTGGAAACCGTAAATAAAGCTACTATAAATAGAAATGCCGCGGCTAACATAAACGGGCCAATGGTTAGGGGCATATGATATTCATAGACCTCATCAAACAGACTATCTACCAACATGTAAGCGACAGGTAACCCAAGAAAACAGGCGATAGCTAGAATCCATATATATTGTCGGTTAACACCCTTAAAAATAGAGGCTACACCTGCACCTAATACCTTTCTTATGCTGAATTCTTTCATTCTAGTAGCTACATTCAGTGAGACTAATCCAAATAAACCCATGCATGAAAGTATAATGGCCAACGTAGCGGTAAAACCCATAATACGGGCATGTCCTTTGAGCTCTTCAAAATGATTATCAAAAACCTCATCCTGAAAAAAGCCATTGTAAGGTAGATCAGGAACATGTTTCTTCCAGAGCTCTTGGGCATAAGCTTCTGTGTTGACGATGTTGCCTTTTTCAATCCTGGCAGAAATATAGTTGGCATCCTTATCTTCTGACATTTTGAAAAAAGCAGGCTCTATTTTATCATCAAAATCAAAATAGTGGAAATCTTCTACTACGCCTACTACATTATAGGTGATGCTGTCCAACTCAAATGATATCTCCAATGGATTCTCATTATTGAAATTCTTGGCAAATGTCTCATTAATGATAACACTCTCTTGAAGATCTGTGACTAACGCTCTGTCAAAGAAGCGACCATGCTTTAGCCTGACTCCTATGGTTTCAAGATAGTCAAACCCAACATTTATTCTTCGTATTTCATGTTTACTATCGTCAATTTCAATCACGCTTAACCCTACCGAGCGCCCTATATGCCCTGCGGAACCAGCTATACTAATAATGCCAGGCTGCGTAGCTAAGTCGTTTTTAAGAATTTCATAATTAACACCTTCTTCTAACGGAATTACCAGAGTCTGATCTTGGTTATATCCCCAATCGAGCTCTCGCTGGTATTGGGCATTCTGAGTAAAAGTGATACCAAAAACTATGGTGATGATGGACAGTATGAACTGGAAAGTAAGAAAAACACGTGTAAATCGATTTTTCTTACTGAATTTTTGTCTGCCCCTAAATATGTTAACCGGCTTAAATGACGATATATAGAAAGCTGGATAGGCACCTGATCCAAAGCCTGTGATGAAAAGTAACCCGATCAAAAACAGCCAGGCATTGATATTCTCAAAGAAATTGAGCTCTAAACCTATGTTAAATTGAGAGTCAAACCAAGGACCAAAAAAAGCTCTACCCCAGACAGCCCCTAATACCAAAGCGAGTATGCAGATGATCAGGTTTTCTCCGATAAACTGAAAAACGAGTTGCTGCTTCGTACCTCCTATTACTTTTCTAACCCCAATTTCCTTTAAACGCTTGGTAGCGGATGAAATGGAGATGTTAATGTAGTTGAAGCACGCCAATACGATCATGAAAACAGCGATCGCAATAAGAATGAGACGAGCGACAGGGTCATCACCTCCAGATATGTCACCCCTTATTTTATGCGAATTCCTTGATAATGTAGTTAAGGGTTCGAAAATATACGCTTCTGCCGGCCAGTCTTCATCGGCGGCGTTTTGTAATTTCACATACTTATCCATTTTGGAGGCAATGGTGCCAATATCTTCCGGATTATGTAATCGCACAAATGTAGCTGCTATAAAACGAGTCCAGTCGTTAACATCCTGATCCTCGTAAAAGGATGCCATTTTATCAAAGTGAATCAGAAAATTGAATCGGAAGCTGGCCGTTTTCGGGAATTTAGCAGCAACAGCCCCCACGGTAAATGATTCTTTCTTATCGTTCAAGAGTATTACCAGCTGTTTACCAATCGGATCTTCTTTGCCAAAGTACTTTTCGGCAGTTGCCTCACTCAAGACAATTTTTGAAGGATCCTTCAGTTCCTCAGATCTCCCTAGTTTCATTTGAAAGCTAAACATTTCAAGAAACTGTGGATCTACAAAACGGACAAACTCCTTAAAAACCTTATCCTCATATTTCATGATAACATTTCGGTTATCGACCCGCGTCATTTCTTTGACTTCAGGTAGATCTGACGCCATCATAGGGCCTATGGGTGCCGGAGAATCTCCCCAAACCTGCTCGGAGCCATCGCGACTAACCACGTTATTGATCAGAAAAATATGCTCACCATTTTCATGAAAATCATCCATACGAAACATGAAATCAACAAAGACAAAAACTACTAAAGAGCAACCTACTGCCAATGAGAGACCGAAAATATTGATAAATGAAATGAGTGGATTTTTCGCTAGATTACGAAGAGCGGTTTTGATAAAGTTTCTGATCATAGAGCAGTTGACTAGTTAAATACTATGACTGTGATTTTTGAAAAAAGGTTGCATTGTCTGTAACCATCACCGCTTTCATAAGTACTATCACCGTATATGCAACCTCTACTTACTATCTAAGTCTTTATACTGTCTAAAACTTAATAACATGTTTAAACACAGCCTCAAATTAGCTTATCGCAATTTCAAGCGGTTCACAAATTCTTTCTTCATTAATCTCATCGGTCTTTGCACAGGTTTGGCTTGCGCTTTATTCATCTTCTTATGGGTTAATGATGAAGTGAATATGAATACCTTTCATGAGAAATCTGAACGCCTATATCAGGTGATGGAACATCAGCAGTATGCAGATGATATTATGACTACAGTTTCTACCCCTGGGTTGTTAGCGGAGTCATTGAAGGAAGAAATTCCAGAGGTGGAATACGCGGCTACTACTACTTGGATTAATAGCAATACCTTATCGGTTGAGGATAAAAACATAAGCGCCAGAGGCTACTACGTGGGCACAGATTTCTTCAATATATTCTCTTTTGAACTCATTCAAGGTGATGCCGATCTAGTCTTAAGTGAGAAAAGCAATATTGTGATATCTGAAGAATTAGCGCTCAAGTTATTTGACACCACTCAAGACATTATAGGCAGACAAGTTGAATTTCAGCATGATAAAGTTTTCCAGGTGTCAGGTGTATTTGCCGGAACACCAAAAAACTCCTCTCTTCAGTTTGAATATGTCATGTCCTTTGAGGAGTTTAAAGATATTAATGACTGGGTACTCAACTGGGGGAGCAATGGCCCAAGAACTTTTGTAATCTTAAACGAAGGGGTTGATGCCAAAGTAGTAAGTGATAAGATCGCTGATTTTGTCACCGAGAAAGGGCAACAAAATAATGTGACATTATTCCTTGATCAGTATAGCAATCGTTATCTATATGGTCGATTTGAGAATGGAAAGAGAGCTGGCGGCAGAATAGAATATGTCAGACTTTTTGGGGCAATAGCTATATTCATTTTGATTATTGCCTGTATTAATTTCATGAACCTATCCACAGCAAGAGCTTCACGAAGGGCGAAAGAGGTAGGGATTAAAAAATCCATTGGTGCGAGTCAGAAAGCACTTATTGTTCAGTATTTATCAGAGTCTATTTTGATAGCCCTTTTATCATTTGTGTTAGCATTAGTCATAGTGTGGATAGTCATGCCACAGTTCAATTACATCACAGATAAACAAATAGTTATTGATCTTACTGATCCACAAATGGTTTTTTGGTTTTTAGGAATTACGCTCATTACCGGTGTTTTAGCCGGTAGCTATCCGGCCTTATACCTTGCAGGTTTTAAACCTGTAAAAGTATTAAAAGGTGAAGTGAAAGGTTCTGCAGGGGAGTTATGGGCTAGAAGAGGGCTTGTTATTTTTCAGTTTACGCTGTCAATTGTGCTTATAGTGGCAGTATTAGTCATCTACAAGCAAATAGAATTTGTGCAGACTAAAAATCTTGGCTACAATAAAGATAATGTCATCTATTTCGGAAATGACGGCAGATTAGAAGAAAATCTTGAAACATTTTTAAACGAAGTTAAGGCCATTCCGGGTGTGGTTAATGCTTCAAGCTCTGGTCATAATTTTATCGGGAGGAATAATAACACGAGCGGACTGAATTGGGAAGGTAAAAATCCGGATGATAAAATCCTTTTTGAAAATGTTTGGGTGAATCATGGATTTTTAGAGACTATGGATGTCGAAATTATTGAAGGGCGCTCATTTTTACGTGACTCGCCTTCAGATACTGCAAAAATCATATTCAACGAGGCGGCTATTAAGGTTATGGGTTATGAGGAAGAACCAATTGGGCGGGTTATACGCATGTGGGATGAAATTGACCTTGAGATAGTTGGTGTGGCTAAAGACTTTCATTTCCAATCTTTACATAATACAGTGGAACCCCTATTTTTTCGACTTATGCCGGAGAATACTTGGAATGTAATGGTTAGGCTAGAGGCAGGAAAAGAAAAAGAGACACTAGCCAGTTTAACTGAGTTTTATAATGAATTCAATCCAGGGTTTACTTTCGAATATCAATTT
Source organism: Bacteroidota bacterium (assembly GCA_039199635.1). Lineage (GTDB taxonomy): Bacteria > Bacteroidota > Bacteroidia > Cytophagales > Cyclobacteriaceae > Fulvivirga. The sequence goes on from JBCCSU010000120.1 coordinate 12,262, forward strand.
CTTGATGAAAGATACCGATCAATGTATGCTGCGGAGCAACGTGTAGCTACTCTTTCTCAATACTTTGCAGGTTTTGCGATCATTATTAGCTGTCTTGGTTTGTTTGGGCTGGCTATGTTTACCGCCGAAAGAAGATTGAAAGAGATCGGTATCAGAAAAGCATTAGGCTCTAGCGCAGTAAATATTGTATACCTGCTCTCTACTGATTTCACAAAAATGGTGTTGATCTCCATATTGATCGCGCTCCCTGTCAGCTATTATCTAATTGATATTTGGTTACAGCGGTTTGCCTTTAAAATAGATCTTGAGATCTGGTTTTTTGCACTCTCAGGATTTCTTGCGCTCATAATTGCTTGGTTAACCATTGGCTCGCATGCAGTGAGAGCAGCCAATACTAATCCTGCCAAGTGTCTGAGAGATGAATAGACGAAATTCCAAACACCAAATAGTAAAACGCAAATGGCTGGTACTATTGAACTGAAAATTTCTCGATCATAGTTAAGAAAGGTGTATTAGCTTATACTAAATGATCTGTATAGTGATTTGGACCTATTATAGTTCTCAGATATTCATATTCACTCTCACTTAATTTAGGCGAATCGAAAACTGATGTTACATCCTTCAGTTGCGCTATTGTTCTGATGCCCACAACAGCTGAAGTAATAGCAGGTTGTTTAAGAACATAGCGAATTGCAGTGTGTACATTAATTCGTTTATTAGACATAAGACTTAGAGCATCTTGAGCTGTTTTAATATCAGGTGCTGTCCAGTTCAAATAAGCTTTTGGAGGCTTAAGTGCTAATAAACCTTTAGCTAAACTACCTCTGGCCAGAATACCCACATCTTTTTGCATTACCCAATTTAAATGCTGCTCTTCCGGCCTTCTATCTAATAGGCTATACTGCGTCATTATGCTACTCATATTGGAGCCCTCCAGCCAGCGATGAATGACATTAAGTCTGATAGATGAAATTCCATAATGAAGGATTTTTCCCTGGTTTTTTAAAATTTCAAAGGCTTCTAAAGTCTCATCAAAAGGGTCTTCAATAGTGCCGCCATGAAGTTGATACAGGTCAATGTAGTCGGTTTGAAGCCGCTTAAGGCTGCTTTCTACTGCTTGTATTATATACCCTTTTGAAGGATTCCAGTCCCAGCCGCTCCCGTCCGATCGCCATTGATTACCTACTTTTGTCGCCAAACATATCTGACTTCGGATTGGCCTTAATACGCGGCCAACAGCTTTTTCATTTTCTCCTTTATCATATAGATCAGCCGTATCGAATAGGTTTATCCCGTAATCAATGGCTTCATTTATCAATTTTTGATTGTTTAAGCTAAGATCTAAAGACATGCAGCCAAAAGCAATTTTACTTACCTTAAGATCGGACTTACCGAGGTATTTGTATTCCATTTATTCTATCTGTAACGTTTCCACAGGGTTGGTATTGGCTGCTCTGTATGTCTGAGAAGCCATAGTTACCGCGCCAATACTTAATAAAATTCCCAAACCTAAAGCTGCCTCTAAAAATCCGACTGTTACGCTGTAGTGTTGCTCCATGGCCAACAAAAAGTTAAAAGCAAAATAACTTGCCGGTATAGCTATGGCTGCCGCTATAAGCATAAGAAAAGTATACTCCTTAGACAGTAATAATATCACTTGAGAAACTGAAGCCCCCATCACTTTCCTAATACCTACTTCCTTGGCCCTGGTTTCTGTACTGTACACTACCATTCCTAAAAGACCCAGACACCCTACTATAATAGCCATCAGTCCC
>JBCCSU010000121.1:0-13730 GCA_039199635.1 Bacteroidota bacterium
ATAACAATCTCAGATGAGTTAGCTATTCCAGATATACTTTTAAATGACTTGATCGATTTGATAAATGAGTCTCTCAGGCACTTGGTAAAAGCAGAATATCAAGAGCCTACTCATAAGCAAAGATCAAAATACCCATCAAGGTATCAAAAAGTAGAATTTGAGGGAGTAGTATATGTTGTGGATTACAGAAAAGACCTTACGGGTAAGAATATATATGCTTTAAATTATCTGCTTTCTTGGCTACAAGAAAAGTTGGTAGATAAAGTTTAGCCAGCAATGAGATAAGTAACAATAACCGCTAGTATCTGTCCTGTAAGATGTAAAGGTGCTAGCGGTTGTCTTTTGTTGAGCCAGAAACTCAACCTTGCATAAGCTCTCAGAATGTAAATACCTATCCAGGCGCATCCTCTCATGAATAACCAAAACAGGATGTTGAAACAAAACATAAATATCAGGAACAAAGCAAAAACCGTCCAGAAAACAGCAGGGGGAAGTCTAGAAGATTGCTGTATCTGAATCATAGGTTGAATAAGAACCGTTGTAAGTTGGTCAAAATGGTTCGTTCCTTCTTTTAAGTCCAGTAACCAGATCACACTAAACCCCAGAGCGGAAAGCCCAATGTTTGTTGTCCAAAATTTAAACCCTGAGACAATGTCCTTTTTGAACTGTTTGGGACTGGTAAAAGAAATGATCAGTAAAATGGAAGCAACGAACAGAAAGCTAAAATACAATGGGTTCGCTCCAATTAAAGCCCATACAATACAGCCAATGAACATGACTCTCATGGCTTTGATGCTGGTTTTGTAATAGGAGTTAAAAAGTTCTTTATTGCTCGTGTAGGCGAATCTTCTGAGAAATTTAACAGCATAGTAATCTACCCACCACTTGAGTCGAGAAAGTCTCTTGTTCTTGATTTTAGAGCCTACACCATGATAAACCATAAAGAAAAGAGCAAGGATTAACGCAGCTAACATAAAACAGTCATAAAATCGGTGCTACAGGTCTCTTCTGCAGCATTTATCCAGTTGTTGATATCCATCAGGGTCAGCTTTTACATCATCCGCATCGAATCCCATTTTGGCTATTTTTTGGCGGATAATGTCAGGATTAGTGACAGTATTCTTAAAAACTACCGTTATAGTAGTGTCGATAGGATTAAACACTGAATTCCTAATTCTTTTTTCAAAGTAAAGATCCTTTTCAAACCTTAACCCACATGTTTCACATGTATTGCAATGATCACAAGTGATCCGCGTTTTGATGGTGACGGTATCTACTTTATTCTGCCCAAAAGAGTTAGAGCAGATTATAATTAACAAGGTTAAAAGGCCATATTTTATCATGTACTTCTCGTTTTACTACTAAGGTTATTTTGATATCTGCATCCTCTAGTAAAACTGCTCCTAAAAAATAAGGTTCCAATCGGACGCTTGTGCTGAAAAGATTTTTCCAGAACCATCAACTTACAAAGTGCTAAAACTTGTCCGTTCACTTTGGGTCTTACAGCGAGTAAGAATACTTTTCCTTACTTATAAACTACTTTCAAAACTTTGCTTACTTTCAAATGCCTTTTCCATGTCGTCTTGAATATTCTTTTCTAGCCCAGCTTTAAGTGATTGGTAAAAAGAAGCAAAGACCAATCGCTTTGGCTCATTACCAGCAGCTTGCTGTAAACCGGTCTTAAGTTTTGCTAAACCGATTTGATCGATCAGTCGGTGCAGTTCAACAGCTCCTTTATTTACTTCCAGATAGTCAGCCCCGTCGGCATATAATAAAACGGGTTCCGTATTTGGCTCGTTGTTTCGGTCTTTACCGTATTTATCCATTTTCTTTTTTATCAATAGTTCTACAGCTTCATCACCAAAAACTTCTTGTACAAACTGTAAACCTATCGCCTCCGGTAAAGCTTTAATCAGCATATCTGCGCCTTGTACATTGGCAATACGAAGATTGTTCTGAACCCAAAGGCTGGCTAAACCGCTGCCTATGGTTTGATAGATATAGGCCTGCTCCTGTACACCGTCAGTATCTGCCACCCATCCTTCTTTTTCTGAAAGAACAATCGTATTTGCGAATACATAATTGGCATCTTGCCAACGGTGAATTTCTACCAACTGGAGATCTTTCGTGACTGCTCCCGCTCCAAATTGTTTTCGAATAAAGGCCGTACCTTTATCGATCGCATCATGATATAAATCCAGATTGAAGGTATGCGATGGTTTATGAAAAATAGTGTATTTCACTTCATTTACTTCACTATTTGCTAATTCATAATCCGAAGATCCAAGGTACCAATTGAATACTTGTGGTCGATCAATTTTATAACGAGCTATATGACGTCCATTTTTGATTTCGCGGCTGATTAACCTGCCCGCTGTGAAAGGGGTTTGATCAGCATCGGTACTAATGGTAATATTTCCTGTAATAAGATTGGCATCCGGAGCGAACGCATCCTGATTTACAGCTATTGGATCATTGATAGCTGCCATACGTGAATCAAGTTTTTTTAAACCCTGCTCAGCCCGCTTCCTGTTTTCTAAAAGTTCTTTTTCCGCATCATAACCGATTACCGGTAGAAAGTCCTGTACACTGGCAAAGCTTCCAACGTACGTGAGATCTGCCTGAGCATCACTTTGAACGAATCCTGTATACCGCTTCTCTGCCTCTAGAGAAAAGTTCATTAAACTATCCGAATGAGCACCTTTTGGAATAAGGTAGGCGGTAAGATTTTGTTCTTCATCTATCTTTACAGGTTGCAATGCTTGCCCGTTGAGTTTGAGGTCAATAACATTTACAAAATCTTTCCAATTCAAGAAAAGTGTATCTACAGCCGTTTCATTGGTTAGCTTGATTTTTGCTAAAAAAGTAGCTTTTCTTTCTGATGGGAAAAGGTCTATCTGCAAGTCCAGCACAGAATATTTAGGTTGAAGGCGACTATCCAGGTATTTGTATTTTTTCTCGTACTCGGCATCTAAACGCTCTTCTTTTGCTTCCGGTGTAAAATTTCCGATTTCGTATACGCTTTTACTTATAAATGACATCAAGCCGAAGAAGGCTACTAAACATACTAACAGGGCTAACTTTGAGACAAGATTAAGCTGTACATTCTTGATCGAAAGCCGATTACTCCACTTCTTATCAGCGCCACGTTTCCAAAGCCAGATGCCTGCCATGATCAGAGCGATGGCAAGAGCGACCCACATAATGAAAAACCAGTTAGCAGATTGCTGAAATATACCGTAATCACTCATCTCAGAAAAGTCCTCTACACCAGGTGGTAGTGCATAACCGAAACGAAGATCCTCCATTATTCCCATATCAAAAGAAATGATAAGAAATAAAAAGTAGCCCACGCTGACAATATGCGTCACTATCCGGTTTGCCGTCAATCCTGCAACAAAAAAGACAATAGCGGAAAAAAGCACAAAGGTTAAGAAAGCCCAGCGATGCAAAAGAAGGTCTTCCGCAAATCGACCCAGATCGATATAGGCCGCTCCACCAAGTAATACTTGTGTAACGATGGAAATAACGATGAAGCTCAGGCTCAATACAAAAGAAAGGCCGATAACGGCACCAAACCGCGAAAGTTGCGTAACCCATACAGGCACTGGCAATGCATCGGTGATCTGCCATATATTTACTGTTTTATCCTTGAAAAAGAGCTCTCCCGCCCAGATCATGATCAGCATGTTCACAAAAACGCCCCACTGCAGGCGAAAAAATGTCATGTTGCTGCTGAGAGGCACTTCTCTGCCAATATAATAAGTAGCATTCCAAGTGACATTTTGCATAAATACCATAAGTAGGATAATCCCCAGGATGATCTTAAAAGAAGTGGGCCGAACAATATTTAAGAACTCTAGCTTTGATAGGGTATAAAGCTTTTTCAAAAAGTCAGGGATACGAAACTGTTTGACTACGTTTGGCAATCTTATGCCGGCATTACTAAAAATACTTTTATTCACTTCCTTTACTTTTTTTGACTTATCTGTTCCGGCTTGAATAAAGTATTTGAAAGAAAACCTGAAGTAGGCGGCTAGCGAGAGTATCAGTGTTATACCTAACCACAGCAGCCGGTTAGTTAATAAGTATCCTGAGAGTTCAAAAAAAGCAGTATTCTTATCAGGGACGGAAAGTAGGTCGGTATAATATTGAGCGGCTACATAACCTCCGGAATCAAGTAAAAGAAAAAGCAACATGCCCTCTCCTCCGCCGGTGTCGTAATATGACTGTGCGACCAGGAAGATAATAACGATAGAAAAAACGGCCAAATAGCTAGTGGCCATACGTCTGGTAAAGACAATGGAAAAAAAGACAACAGCCACATACATGAGGAGATTTGGCACGGTGAAGATCAGCCAACCGTGAAGTGTTTGCCCAACTAAGGTGGGGCCAAAGCGCTCAGCAGAGCCAATACCGGAATAGGGAAGTAAAAAGTGGCCCACGATTAGTCCGGTACTTAAGATGATCAAGTAGAGATAGGCCGCAAAGAACCGCCCCAGAAAGAAGTGCTTTTCATTAATAGGCATTGCATAGGCCCATTGAGCGGACTTGTATTGGATATCCTTGTACAAGACTCCGCCTGTAGCAATGGCGATAATAATGATCATCAGCATACCCATACCAGCGTAATTGCGGTACATGATACTGGAGGCGTTCATCAATACATTTTCATTCGCGAAATAATCAAAACTGCCTTTGGTATACCAAATGGCCTGAAAAACAAGCATTAAAAAGAAGATGAGTGTAACCCAGCTAAAGATGCGCTGTTGGAGCTCACTTTTAATAATGGAAAGGACTGTTTTCATATTAGTTTGCGCTTAATATTTTGAAATAAGCATCTTCCAGAGAAGGGGCTTTAGCATCAAATCCAGCGGAGGGTATATCCTCAGCCAGCACGGTAACCATCATTTTGCCAGCAAAGAAGCGATGAGAGATTACATTGTACTTTTCCTGGTAAGTAGGGAGCTCATCTTTGCTGACCGGCATCTCGTACAGTTTTCCACGTAAAGCTTCTTCTACTTCATGAGGCTTACCTTCAAGCACTACTTGCCCTTTTCCGATGATGGCCATATCGGTACAAAGTGTACTTACATCTTCTACAATATGGGTAGAAAGAATCACTACAGCATCCTCTCCTAATTCAGAAAGCAAATTATAAAAGCGGTTACGTTCCATAGGGTCAAGACCAGCGGTAGGTTCGTCTACAATAATGAGATCGGGATTTCCAATAAGCGCCTGCGCGATACCAAAACGCTGTTTCATTCCCCCAGAGTAACCGTCCAGTTTCTTATTTTTTACTTCATAGAGATTCACCTTCTGTAATAAGGCTTCTACCGTTTCTTTCCGTTCTCCTTTTTGCACAATGCCTTTCATATCCGCAATATGCAGGAGTAATTCTTCAGCAGTTACGTTCGGATAAACTCCAAACTCCTGAGGAAGATACCCTAGTGTTTTTCTCAATTTTTCAGGTTCTTTCGCTACATCAATATTGTTAAAGCGGATGGTACCAGTATCAGCATCCTGTAGAGTGGCAATCGTCCGCATTAAGGTAGATTTACCTGCGCCATTCTGACCCAGAAGGCCAAACATTCCTTTACCTATAGTAAGGCTCACATCTTTCAGGGCCTGTACTCCATTAGAGTACGTTTTTGATAGATTCTTTATTTCTAATTCCATTTAACTACTGTTTAGTTCGATAAAGATTTAATCTCCTAAGCTTCTTGTGTTAATCAACTTTGAATAGCAAGTGCTTCCTGATTTTTTGGCTTCGGTTTTTCTCCTGTTAGCTTTCTAAATAGTTTCATGACCACCACAAGTATCCAAACGGTTATGACCACGTCAATCAGTGTGGAGGCGTAATACACCCATTCTACTCCAAATAATCCGGGTAACAAGAGCGTGACGGGAACGTAAAACACTAACTGCCTGGCCAACCCAATTATGCTCGCATGCTTTTCTTCTTTGATCGCCGGGAAAAATGTAAGCGCCATAAAGACCAGTGGTAGCATAGGAAGTACCAGCATGTAGATCCTTACGTTCATCAAATCCTGAGGTGAAAAAGACATATCGGGAAGTACAAGCGACATGCTTTCACCGGGAAATACGATCAAAATTACCCAAAATGGGGCCAGAAGATAGATACCGGTGCGAGTGAAAAGCCAGAAGCTTTGCTTTACGCGCTCATATTGTCCCGCTCCGTAATTGATCCCTAAAATGGGCTGCAAGGCTCGCATCAGGCCAAAAAGAGGTGTCATTAAAAAGAACAAAAATCGATTGGCACCCGCAAAGAAGGCCAGATCACTATCAGTTCCATTATGTACGATAGCATTGAATACCACAATAGCTTGGATAAGACTCATGACGGTCATAATGAAGCCAGGGAACCCCATTTTCATGATGGATTGAAAGACTTCTTTCTGGTAGCTCAGAGAGTTTATCTCAGAAACAAAGGAGGCTTTTCCTTTTAGGAAATACCTATAACCCACCAAGCAGTAAATCAGCATTCCAATGTTGGTAGCCCATGCTGCTCCGCCTACTCCCATGTCAAAAACGGCGATAAATAAAGGCGTAAGAATGAGATTGATGACTAGTCCGTACGTCATCATAAATGCAGCGGTAGGCATTTTTCCTTCTCCCCGTATGATCATGTTAAGTGTAAGGCCGTAAACCCAAAATGGAGCTGCCAACATGGTAATTTTGAAATACTCAACGCCTGCAGCGAGAATGTCTTCTTCTCCTCCCATCATTCGGATCAAAGGCTCAGCAAAGAAATAGCAAGGTGCAGCGAGGAATACCGTACTAAAAATGGCAAACAAGGTCGCATTAGAAAGGATATTTTGCTGCGTGTTTAGATCCTCATCGCCGAGCGCGATGCTCAGCAAGTTTGCCGCTCCGGTACCCGCCCAGGACCCCAGACCCAACAAGATACTGGTCAATGGATAGGCTAGTGCAACGCCTGCCAAGGCAGTTTCATTCATTAGTTGACCAATATAAACAGTGTCCATAAAGGCATTCAAGCCAAAAAGTACCATGGCGGCAATGGCAGGAAGAGAAAACTTCCACATAATCTTACTTAATGAATCATTAAGTATGAATTGCTTTTGTTTATCCTTCGCTTCCATACCCTTCAGTGATTAATGAAAGTTTTAGTCGATTCTTCCGGAGCAGAACAAAGAAAATCGATTTAAGAATGGATGTTTTAAAATAGGTATCCATCATGGCATTAATAAAATTCTAAATCGGTGATTAAATGGCAGTATTCTTTCCTTCCCATAGTCATAGCTTTTCCTGAAGAATTCAAAGATCACCACATAGCTGATAGACAGTAAAACTGCACTCCATAAACCTCTTATGACTTTCTTCATCCCTCGCATGTACTAGAATTTTGGCAGTAGTCTACCGGTTTTGGTTTTGTAGGCTCTATACTGCTCACCAAACGTATTTTCCATCATCTTTTCCTCGGGGCCAACCCTAAGAAAATACATCAACCCGAAAGCCAGAATACCGCTTAGCCCGGCTATATAATTATTTAGCACAAGGGCTTGTCCAATCACCCAACACCAGATGGCTGTATACATCGGGTGGCGGATGTTACTGTAAATACCTGACGAAACGAGATTATGCTCCTTCCTGATCTCCAAGCTCACGGACCAGTTTTGGCCTAGGTCTTTGTGTGACCGATAAAACAGCCAAACAAATAAGAATAAAAAGAGAACACCCAAAATCTGAAATACCGTTGATAGGTGGTAGTCGGCAAAAGATAAAAAACCAGTAAAAATAAAGATCAGGGGCAAGAGCATTATCCCAATAAATACGAAAAAGAGCAATGCCTTTTCCAGGGTGGTCTTCTGATCATCGATAATTTTATTGGCTTTATTCCTACGTTCATGTGGCCTTCGAATGATGAAACTTGCCAAAACGGAAAGACCATAAATGATTTTTAACAGAAGTGGGTCCATATCAAAATAATCTTGGTTGAGGTTTTAGAAAGGTTGTTTTTAATTCAGTGTAATGGGTAAAAACCAAAAAGCTATTCATTAAAAACATTACACCATCAAAAACAATGTAGCCCACGTATCTGGAGATGAAGACATGCGTCATGAGCAGGCAGAGCATCAATGGTATCATCATTACTGCTCCCAACAGATAAGTGCGTCTGAAAACCAGCAGCAGCCCATTCAGCAATTGAAAGAAACCGACAAAATAGAGATATCCGGTTCCCATCAAAAAATCGTAAAAGTCAAAAAATTTGGGGTCGGTCATGGCTACATCTGATTTAAATACCGATGGGTTATAGGGCATAAAGAGCTTTTCTATGCCGGCGTAGATGAAGATCAGTGCCAATAGAAACCGGATGATATAAGTAGCCACTACCATCCTTTAAAATCGGTAGGCCGTAGTTATTCCATAAGTTCGGGGAAGTGCATAACTTGCAAATGAAGCGCCTCCACCTACTCCATAACCGTAGCTGAAATAGGCTACATCGGCAAGGTTTTTACTCCATGCAGTTAGTTCAAATTTTTTGTAACCTATGCCAATCCGACTATTAATAATTCCATAGGAATCCTGCTTTACATTATTATCGGGATCAAAAAACATCTCAGATTGAAAAATGTAATCAGCACCAACAAGAAAAGTAAGATCACTATTGATAGATCGTTCGTAGTTCACCGCAAGGTTTCCATTCCATTCCGGAGAGTAGGCTTGCTTGTTTCCACTGTTATCAATAAGTTCTCCGGTTTGACCTCTGATAGTATATTCTTCAATTTCAGTGTAGAGATATCCTACATTAGCGGTTACTGAAAGGCCTTTAGCCGGCAGCCACTCTGATTCTAATTCTACCCCGGTACTCCTGGATTTACCCAGGTTATCCGTACCAAAAACCAGATTAGTAAGATCGATAATGGTAAAAAGCTGCTGATCTTCCCAGTCAATTAAGAAAGCAGTTAGGTTTAACTTCAGTTTGTTATCAAGCCATGTAGATTTCACACCCAACTCATAATTCCAGCTAAATTCAGGATCAAAGGGGGCATCCTCGGCACGAGCTACAAATTGATTAAGACCACCAGGGCGGTACCCGCGAGTGGCATGGGTAAAAAAGAAAATGTCCTCTTTTGCTTGAAGGGTTAATCCGATTTTTGGAGATACTGCCTGAAACGTAGCAGTTTCCTTGAAATTAGCCGTGGTAAGAGGAGAGGGCTGAAGCATACCATTCTGATCAACAACCATGTTGTTCGGGTCTTCAAACACCTGTCCGTTTTGGATATGTGTTCGATTGACTTCCAGTTTACTTTCCTCTATTTCGTAACGCAGTCCACCTAGTAAACTTAGTTTCTTCGTTAGCGGATAGGTGGCCTGGCCAAAAAAGGCAATGCCTAACTGGTTTGTATTGCTTAACGTCCTTTGGGTAAAACCGCCAGCCGTATTACCGGCAAATTCAGTATTCACAATAGGTCCATCGTCATCTAGATCAACGCTGTATCCATATACACCACCAATCCAGTTGAGCTTACTGGAGCCATGAGAAGATAACCTAATCTCCTGGTTCCACGTGGTAGAGATTCGGTTGCTCTCGCCTACATAAAAAACATCGAATGGAGTAAAATCAAAATCGTCATTGTTTCGCTCATTATCATAATACTGGAGTGAGGTAATGGAGGTGATGGAAAAAGTGGGTAGATCGTACTTGAGCTTAAAAGCGGAGTTCGATGTCAAGGTCTTGTACTCCCCTTGGCGGTCAAAATTGACCTCATAAGGGTGATTATCTATCAAAGAATCTATGACCGTGCCAGGTACACCAAATCCACCCACAAAAGCATAGGCTTGAACATCTCTGTTCTCCATATTCGTACTAAGCGTGAGCGCAAGTCGATCTGTAGGATAGTAATCCATCTTTAATCCTCCGCTAAATGACTCTCTGGCCAGAAGATTATCCGTATCGATGGCTATGTTATCAATGTATCCGTCACGTTTGGTATAAGCCCCATGTATCCGGGTATACAGTTTTTCTTTGATCAAAGGCACACTCACACCAAAACTAGCGTCTTGTTGATTCAGATTACCGTATCCAAGCTGAACGAAACCATTAGTAACATTCGTTGGCTTTCGAGTGATAATATTGACCACCCCGCCTAAAGCGTTTCTACCGTAAAGAGTACCTTGGGGGCCTTTTAACACCTCTATGCGTTCGATATCTGAAAATAGGGTAGGAAAGCCAAATGTGCTGAAGAAGGGAACATCATCAACGTAAACACCTATCGCCGGAACAATATCTATAGAATAAATACCACGGCTCGCAAAAACCTGAAAGCTGCCACCGCCATCATCATAAGAACTAAAATTAGCCGCTACGCGATTTAATTCATTGAGTTCTTTGATCTGCAACTGCTCTACCTGCTTTGCCTGGATAGCAGTCATGGAAATAGGCGTTTCTTGAATATTTTGGAGCTGTTTATTGGCGGATACGATAACCTCTCCTAACGAAGCGGTGGCGGTGAGCAGCTGAACATCCAATTGCCGATCTTGATTTAAATTAACTTGTTTCTGTTGCTTTTCAAACCCAATAAAAGTGAATTCAAGAAAGTACTGGCCGGTAGGCAAGTCCTTAATACTGTACAAGCCGTTAGCATCAGATACTGCCCCCGTACCACTTCCGATAATATAAATAGTAGCTCCTGTCAGTGGATTTCCATCATCATCGCTGATCTTTCCGGATATCTGATGCTGAGCTGAGAGTTGATAGGTAGTTAATACCATAAGGGCCATGGCCCATTTTTTAATGTAATTTGTTTTCATTTGAGAAGGTTGATACCTTTGTTTAGACTTGTTCTAAATAAACGCAAACCTACAGATGAGTGCTACTGCAATGCCTACGCCAAACGGAGTAAAACCTACGCGATGCGGAGCCGAGACAAACAATTAGCCGAGACATGTGTTACGTCAAGTTTCTTCTTTTAAAAGTTAAAAATAGTACTGCGGAAACGGTGAGTGTTGCTATAAATTAGATTGGATAGAACCTATGAAAACTAGAATATATGGTACAGAGCTGGAGGAGCTAGCGATTGAGGTAGATTACCCCGAGTCTTTTGTAACGCCAGATCATCCCTACTGTGAAAAAGAATACAGCGCTAGTGCTTTTTTGGGTGAAGGATTTTATAAAGAAGTCTTTTTTGAAGGGATGCATATTGGGTACGGAGATTTTCGATTGGCTCAACCAACGCTCGCCTACTTTGATACGGACATGGAAATGGTGGAAATGCACTTTGCCTTAGGCGGGCTATCCCGTGCTACTTCCAAGGATTTTACCAAAGAGATTAATTTTAATGCTAATCAGCATAATCTAATCTACTCCTGCGAGTTTAGAGGATCAATAGAGTGGAGTGCCGTGGAAAATATGAAAGTGTTTGAAGTGAATATGAAGCCCACAATGCTCCAGAAATATTTGCCCGACGGATATTTGTTCGATCTCTTTTTGGAAAGTGTGGAAAGGAAGCAATCCGTGCTTGTGTCACCTCACCACTATCCGATTACCCCTCAAATGATGAATTTAATTTATGAGATGATTCACTGTACCCGTACGGGCTATTTTAAGCGGATGTTTTTAGAGTCACATGTGATTGAACTGCTGATGTTGCAGCTTGAGCAGATCGCTAAGCATGACTGCAACATATTCTGTGCTATTGATAGGCAGCACCAGGAGCGATTACAGGCCGCACGAGAAATTTTAGATCAGCAGATTAACAGAGACTTCACACTTAACAGCCTTGCTCAGCAGGTAGGTACTAATGAATTTGCGCTAAAAAAGGGCTTTAAAGAGCTTTTTGGAACTACGGTGTTCGGATACTGGAATCAGTTAAAAATGCGTGAAGCAAAGATGCTGCTGACTGAGGGTAAGATGAACATTTCTGAAGTTAGTGATAAGATCGGATATAAAAATCCTCAACATTTTAGCACGGCCTTCAAAAGACACTTTGGATGCTCTCCAAGTGAGCTAAAAGCCAAAAATCCTGCTAATGGCCTTAATTAGAATTGTTTAAAAGGTCACTTTTCCAATAGCTTCTGAAAAGGGTCTGTCAGGTCATTGACCTGTGTATTGTCGAAAACCATTAAATAAAAGCTAAAAGCCGATACTCTCAGCTCGCGCGAATATTTCAGCCTCTCTTAGTCAAAGTCATTGCGCTAATAGGTTTTGGTTCTCCCGGATGCTTGGTGAGTTGATAGAAAAAATGGCAACAAGGACATGCAACTCATATTCGACTATAATTATTCTTTCAGTACTACCCGGTCTATCTCATTGAGCGTATCAGGATTCAATACTTCCATAACTACGTTGCCGCCATCTATATGAATTAGGCATAATGCATTTTCCACACTAAAGGATTGTGTATAGGCACTCCAGGGTAATTTCTCCTGGGCATAATAAGGCGCTCCTGAGGCTCCGTTGTTGATCTGGTAGATCGGTCGATTAAACTTTATCTTCTCATGCGGGTAATTTTCCGGGTAGATAGGTACGTCATTGGTTAACTTCAACCAGTTATAGTTGTGTTCGTCCCCGGTAAGAATAGCAATAACTTTTGAACTCTGGTTGGCTAAAATATCCAGGTATTCATCTCTCCGCTGAATGATCCCCTTTTCTACCGGTTTACCATCGATCACAGGTCTAGGGTCATTGTTTCCGTTGTACCACATATCATCCTTACTATGGCCGCCGTTGGGAAAAGCAGGAGTGTGTTGGGTCACAAATATGTGATCAATATCTGCATCTTTTTCAAACTTTTCGATAGTCGCCCTCAGCCATTCCATCTGGTTATCCATCAGATATCCATGTAACCCACCACTAGTAGCAGGGTTGTTTTTTAAGGAAGGTGCATACCAGTAATCACTATTTAGAACTATCATCGCCACATTTCCATAGGTATAGTAGAACACGTTTTCCTTGTAGCTTGGGAAGTCAGTTTGATCGGGATCAGGGTCGTAACGATTCCCATCTTCGCTTTCAGGGCCGTTTTCCGGGTTAACGAAAGCCTGCTGCATCAATGCCTCTGAAGACTGACTATCATACGGAAACTTATCAATGAACGCCATAGATCTTCCCTTTTCATTACGGAAGATATGGCCAAGTACCTCATGGTTACCCTGACCGGCATATACAGGTATATAGTGCCAGAAAGGCTCTAAACTTTTTTTCCAGTTTGTATATTGTAGTAATTGCTCTTCCGCGTTAGTCAAATATCCATTGATCATATCCCCGCTAAACTGAATAAAGGCAGCACCCTGCTGATAAGCTAAAGCACCCATTTTTTTCACAATGTATCCATTGGCCCCATAGATCCTGCGCTCACCGCCACCAGTGGCATGTCTGCTGTCGCTGGTATAGGCGAACACGAACGGTTTTCTACTGCCTTTTTCAGGAGCAGTAGAAAAATGGTAAGATTGAGAAAAATCACCATATGTTACTTTGTAATCGTACTTGGTATCCGGTGCCAGTCCGTCTATCTTGATCTCATGATGTTGATGTGCTTCTTTATCACTGTATTTCTTGCCATTAACCTCCACATAGGCGGTTACCGGAGAAGATGTTTCAAAAGAGATGATAGCTTGTTTGGGATCAACACAATTCACGAACGGTCCTTCGTATAAAGTAGGTACAACCGTGAAGGGACCAGTGCCAGAACCTGAAACTTCACCGTCAAATAGTACCTGACCGTTGGTATCCATAACGCGATATC
>JBCCSU010000122.1:0-13692 GCA_039199635.1 Bacteroidota bacterium
AACAGATTGATCAGCAAGGCCTTGATTATTTAATTAAATTTTGATTCTTCCTCATTATACCGCTCACAGTAAGTTGTCAATTTTTAATTTTTAAAAACAAATGTGGGCATTGAACGGACTATCATTAGTTTTGTTTTGAATGAAAATAAGATACAGGCAGTTTATGAAAATCATACACAGCTCAAACTATTTTATCTACTTCTTGCTGTTGGCAGCTTCGATAATCATATTAGATACCTCTTGTTCAAGAATAAGCGAAAGCCAGAATAAAGTTGAAGCAAATGAATTAGAGACCCTTTTTAACAAGGTAGAACCCCTGAAAAGTGGTATTCACTTTGTCAATACTATTAACGAAAGCCCACAGTTAAATTATTACACCTATAAGCACATGTATATTGGCGCCGGAGCAGCTGCGGGAGACTTCAATAATGATGGCCTGGAAGATGTCTACATGGTGGGTAACATGTCGCCAAATAAACTATATCTAAATAAGGGCGACCTGAAGTTTGAAGATATAACTGCAGCAGCCGGAGTAGAAGGAAGTCAAGGGTTTTATATGGGCGTGACATTAGTGGATATCAATGCCGATGGCTGGCTGGATATTTACTTGTGTAAATCCGGCAAGTACAGGGATTCACGAGCCAGAGAGAATGTTCTTTTTATTAATAATGGGGACCTTACCTTCTCAGAGCGAGCCGCTGATTATGGCCTTAATAACAGTCAATACTCAGTTCAGTCATCATTTTTTGACTATGATATGGATGGCGACCTCGATATGTTTCTGGTCAACACTCCGGTTAATTTCGATATTTCTGAAAAAGTCTTTGTGTTGGATTTTATATATCAAAATCCTGAATTCAGAAAAGCCGGAGGAAATGATAAGCTTTATAGAAATGACAATGGGAAATACATAGACGTAACAGAAAACTCAGGTATATTGGCGGACTTCGGCTTTGGACTGAGTGTCTCAACCACAGATTTCAATCAAGATGGATGGCCTGACATTTTTATAGCTAATGATTTTGTGGCCCCAGACTACCTGTATATAAATAATCAGGACGGTACCTTTTCTGAAAAAAGCAATGTTTTTTTTAGGCATACCTCATTTTACAGCATGGGGTCCGATGCCGTGGATATGAATAATGATGGGCATGCCGATCTCATGGTGGTAGACATGAACCCATCGGATTACGTACGTTCTAAAACTACCATGCAAATGATGGATCGAAAGCTATTTAACAACATGCTCAGCGCTGGTTATAATAGCATATTCATGCATAATATGGTTCATATGAACACTGGAATGGGTTCATTCAGCGAGGTAGGAAATTTGACTGGCATGGCCAATACGGATTGGAGTTGGTCTGTACTGGCAGCGGATTTTGACCTTGACGGTTGGAAAGATGTACATATTTCGAATGGCATTTACCGGGATGTACTTGATCGTGATAAGCGAAATGCTGTTAAAAACTTTAATGAAGGAAATAAGTCAAGAATGACACCGCAGGAGGTGTTTGCCTACCTGCAATCTTTCCCGTCAGTGAAACTTTCGAATTACTCATTTAAAAATAAAAATGGCCTTGAATACGACGAAGTCGGATCCAAATGGGGTTTAGATGAAAAAGCCTTTTCAAATGGTGTGGCTATGGCCGATTTTGATAATGATGGAGATATTGATCTCCTGGTAAACAACCTGATGGATACAGCCTTTTTATATGAAAATAATGCTATTCAACAGGGATCAAATTACCTCAAGGTTAAACTAAATGGGAGTAAGGAAAATCCTGAGGCTTTAGGGGCTATGGTCACGATTTATTCTAATGCCCATCAAAATACTTATTTAATAAATAGGACGCGCGGTTACCTTTCCGGTTCATCTGTGATCGCACATTTTGGCTTGTTGCAACAAAAAACCGTTGATAGCTTAAAAGTGGTCTGGCCCGATGGAAGGATCTCCTTTTTGAATGATATCGAGTCAAATCAACTGCTGACAGTTGATTACGCCGATAGTGATGATGCTAGTTCCGGAGCTAAAAACCCGGCTAAATATTTGCTTGTGGACCGAACGAAGTTATTACAACCTAATTTTACACATAGAGAAAACGATTATGACGACTATGAACGTCAGGTTTTACTTCCATATAGTTATTCACGTCTTGGGCCATATGTATCCGTAGGTGATATGAATGGCGATGGTATGGATGATTTTTATGTAGGTGGAGCCTCCGGGCAACCCGGCGCTGTATATCTCCAAAATAGTACAGGCAGTTTTCTTAAGACAGAACAAACCCTCTTAGAAAAAGACGCTGGCCATGAAGACATGAAATCTGCCCTATTCGACTACGATAATGATGGCGACCTGGATCTATACGTATCGAGTGGAGGTTATGAATTTGAAGTGGGTACCGAAGCCTTGCAGGATAGATTGTATATGAATGATGGTAGTGGGGTTTTTATCAGCAAGGCGGAGCTCCCTGATCTGAAAACTTCGAACAGTCTTGTTTTACCCCATGATTATGATGGAGATGGTGACATCGACTTATTTGTTGGCGGTAGAATATTGCCAGGGGCCTACCCATTTGAGCCCAAGAGCTATTTACTTGAAAATAGAGATGGAGCTTATACTGATGTCATCCACTCTGTAGTTCCTGATCTTGAGTATATCGGTATGATTACGGATGGTGAATGGGTAGACATTGACGGAGATGAAAAAGAAGAGTTGGTGGTCGTTGGCGAGTGGATGTCAATAAACATATTTCAGGTAAATTCAGATAAACTTGTCAGTGTTACTAGCGATTATAATTTGGAGACTCAAAAGGGATGGTGGCAATCCGTGAAAGTTATCAATAAAAATGACGGTTTTGACATTGTGGCTGGAAATATTGGAAGAAATATTAAGCATAAAGCCAGTGATGAAAAACCGTTTCACGTTTATGCCTCAGATTTTGATAAAAACAATTCTGTCGATATAATTCTTGCCAAATATTATAAGGATAAGCAGGTGCCTGTACGGGGAAAAGATTGTACAACCGAGCAGATGCCTTTCATAGCAGAAAAGTTTGAAACCTTTGACGAGTTTGCCAGTACAGATGTTCAAAATATGCTAGGTGAATCGATCAAGGAAGCCAAGCATTTTGAAATAACAACTTTTGCTTCAAAGGTATTTAGTTTTTCGGCTGGAAGTAATGAGCCGGAAGTAAAAGACTTACCCATTCAGGCCCAGGTATCTTCCATCAACCGGATTTTGAATTTTGATGTGAATGAAGATCAGAGTGAAGACTTGGTTATTGCTGGAAACCTATTTCAAACTGAAGTTGAAACTACACACCAGGATGCAGGTACAGGACTTATACTTGTCAATAATGATGACAAAGGATTCAAAAGTATTAACTCGGCATCCTCAGGTTTTTACGTTCCTGTGGATGTCAAAGACATGAAGTTATTGGAGCGTACCTATTCTAAAGAACGATATGTTATTGTCACATCCAATGACGGTTTTATCCAGTTGTTCGGAGCGAACCCATAGCCTCTAAAATACCTCCATTGCTTATGTGTTAAAAACACGCACACTGGGGGATATAATTAAGCTCTACCGCAAACGTTTGCGAAGTCGTTTTCGTTAATTTATGGCCGAAAAAAGATGCTTTTGACAGCATTAATCACTATTATTGAAAATTAAGTTCGGTAGGTGAAATAACTACATTCTTATATTATTCAATTTAAATCAACCTTTATGAAGAAGTTTTTACTAGTATTAACGTTGATGACTCTGGTCTGCGGCCATGCTATTCTGGCTCAGAGCACTGTGACCGGAAAGGTTACCGATGCATCTGATGGGAGTGGACTACCAGGGGTTAACGTTGTTGAAAAAGGTACTACAAATGGTACTGTAACTGATTTTGATGGTAATTATACCCTGTCTGTCGGTGATGGAGCTACTTTAATATTCTCTTTTGTAGGATATACTAATCAGGAGATGGTGGTAGGTAATCGTAGTGTGATCGATGTTGGATTGGCTACAGATGTTACTCAGTTATCTGAGGTTGTGGTTGTAGGGTACGGTACTCAAGAGAAAAAAGAAATTACCAGCGCCGTGGCTAGTTTAAGCACTGAGGATTTTAACGCAGGTAACGTGACTGATCCAGGTCAACTTATCGCTGGAAAAGTTGCGGGTCTTTCAATTGTTACTCCTGGTGGCGATCCAAATGCTTCGCCAACGATCAGACTTCGTGGCTTATCTACGTTTGGGGCTAATAGCTCTCCGCTAGTAGTGGTAGATGGTGTAATTGGTGCAAGTTTAGATAATATAGATCCAAATGATATTGAAACAATCGATGTTCTGAAGGACGGTTCAGCAGCAGCCATCTATGGAGCCAGAGGATCAAGTGGTGTCATTCTGGTAACAACTAAGACAGCAGGCAAGGGTGAGGCAGCTACTAATATTACTTACAATGGTTTCATTACTATTGACGAAGTAGCGAATAAAATAGACGTGCTTTCCGCCGATGAGTATGTTGCTAACGGCGGAACAGATTTTGGCAACGACACAGATTGGTTCGAGGAATTGACACAAACAGGTGTTTCTTATACCAGTAACCTTTCTATATCCGGCGCTTTAGGTCCGTCAACCAGTTACAGAGCTTCAGTAAATTATAGAAATAATGAAGGAATTGTAAAGGGTTCTACTTTTGAGAGATTAAACACACGCTTAAACGTGCAACACAGCGCTGTCGATGGAAGGTTGAGGTTTAACATCAACGCATCCGTAAATAACCGTGATCAGGAATCAATTAATTTAGAAGCTTTTCGATATGCTACAATTTATAACCCAACGGCTCCAATATTTGAGAGCGACGTTACCGGATCAACCTTGGAAGATGAATCTGCTGATGACAGAGCCACAAGGCTATTGAATGCAGATCAAAATTTCGACGGTTATTTCCAGCGGGATTTGTTTGATTTCTTTAATCCGGTTGCATTAGCCGAGCAGCAGACTTTCGAAAATCAACGAAGAAATTTCTTAAGCAGCTTTAGGGTTGAATATGATATTCTTGACGAACTTACTGTTGGAGTAAGTTATTCTCAAGAACGATTCGAGGACCAGGAGCGTCAATTTTGGAGCTCTTTTGATGCTCAAACAGGAAGAGGTCAGCAAGGCCTTGCACAACGGCAATCCACCAATAATTTCACTGAAATATTAAGTGGAACAGCTAATTATACGAGAGAGTTGACTGAAGGTCTAGACGCTAGCTTTCTAGTTGGCGCTGAAACTCAAAGAAGAAACAATGAAAACTTTGGAGTTAGGGTAAGGCAGTTTTTATTAGATGACCAGTCTTTTGATAATCTTGGTTTTGGAGCGATACGCGAAGGTAATCAAACCAATGCTTTCAGTGGAAGAACCAAGGACGAGTTAAATTCAGTATTCGCTCGTGTGAATCTGACATATAATAATTTTTTATTCTTCTCAGGAAGTATTCGTAGGGAGAGCTTCAGTGGTTTTGGTGAAGATGAGAAATCCGGGACTTTTCCCGCGGTTTCACTCGGAGCAGAGCTTACCGAAATAGTAGATTTAGGTCCGTTCGATGGTCTTAAGTTGAGAGCTTCATTTGGAGTTACTGGTAACTTACCCCCTCAGCCAAATCTTGCGATTGCTACATTCACCCCAGGTAATCGAATAGATCTTGATGGAGACCCGCTTACCAGAGGCGATATATACACTAGTTTCGTACAGAGTAGAGATCCCAATCCCGGACTGAAATGGGAAGAAAAAACTGAAATTAATGTGGGTGTGGATTTCAGCCTCTTTGAAGGTAAGTTGACAGGTTCAATGGATTATTATACAAGAGATATTGAAGACCTTTTATTTAATATCTCATTAGAAAGAGGCAATCCGAATCCTTTCGGAGCAACCAACTCGGATGGTTCTACTTTATTTAATGTAGCAGGAAATGCCTGGGCCAACATTGGAGACCTTTCAGCGGCAGGATTTGAGTTTGCCGCGGCTTATAACGGGTTGGAGTTTGCGGGAATTTCATGGACTCCGGCCATCAATTTTACCATCTATGATAAAACGGTTATTGAAAGCCTATCAGTGGGTGATTTAGGTTTGGCAGATATCAGGTTGGCAACTCCGGGTTCGCCAGGGCAAAACAATAATGAAATTATAAGGAATGAAGTAGGAGAGACCATTGGTAACATGTTCGGTCCTCGATTCTTAGGTGTAGATGAGCTGGGTAATTATGTGCTTTCTACCGATGATCCGGATGAATTCGAGAATATCGGAAATGGGCTTCCTGATGGTGAGTTTGGATTTGCTAACACGTTCGCCTACAAAAACTGGGATTTGAGCTTTTTCTTAAGAGGTGTTTTTGGTCATGATCTTTATAATTCCTATCGAGGGTTCTATGAAAATAGAGACGAGCCTTCAAATACTTGGAACAGTGTAATCACTGATAAGACAGATGTTAGGATAACCGATACGCCTACATTCTCTGACCTATATGTAGAAGATGCTACCTTCGTTCGTTTGGATAACGCCCAGATAGGATATAGGGTACCTATTCAAAGTGATGTGTTTTCTAACTTGAGAATTTACGCGGCAGGTCAAAATCTGTTTACCATAACAGATTATGAAGGTATCGATCCGGAAGTTAGATACACTGACTCGGAAGATACGAATAGTTTTACAGCAGGCTTAGCTCCTGGTATTGAGCGCAGAGGTACGTACGCTACTACCCGCTCTTACACTATTGGTTTAACAGTGAACATTAAATAATAAACGGATGTTTAGAAATTTTTATAGTAAAGTGGTTGTAGCGCTCAGTCTAATCGTAGTCGTGAGCGCATGTGATGATCCTGAGCAAGAGTTATTCTCTGAACTCGATCAGGATGCGGTGTTGAGTTCTACAGATCCTGATGTATTATCCGTGTTGGCGGCAGGAGCTTATACTCCTATAATTGGTGCGTGGGGTGGACATAATTCAATTTGGTCGCTTCATGAGGTTTCTTCGGATGAAATGGTAATAGCTCAGAAAGGTGCGGACTGGGAAGATGGTGGTCAGTGGATTAGAGTTCATCAACATGAATATAACCCCACTGAACAATCCGTACAAAACGGATGGGACTATTGTTTTGGCGCCATTGGTACAATAAACAATTTGATCAATCAATTTTCAGGGAATGAGGCTTTAGTGGCTGAATTCAAGGCGCTGAGAGGCTTAGTTTATTTATGGCTACTAGATGCATATGGCAACGTGCCAATTATTGAAGAGGACTCTGACGACTCTACTCCAGAAGCAAGTCCAAGGGCAGATGTCTTTGCTTTTGTGGAGTCAAGTTTATTGGATAACCTTGACCAACTTGAGCGCTCGGCTACATATGCCAGGATGAATTATTACGTGGCAAGAACAGCTCTGGCCAAATTATACCTAAACGCGGATATCTATACCGGTACTACCAACGTTCCTGGCGCAGGCACCGCACGGTGGAGTGATGTTGTTATCCAAGCAGATTCAGTGATTGAAGCTGGTATTTATTCATTAGAGTCCAACTTTTTTAGCAATTTCGCTACCATAAATGCTACTGCTGAGAATATTTTCGTCTTGAATTATGACACGGATAATGCCGGAGGATTTAACCTGCCTCAAATGACACTGCATTATTCTAGTCAGGCAACTTATGACCTGCAGGAGCAGCCTTGGAATGGATACGCGTCGCTAGAGGAGTTTTATAATGCGTTTGATGACAATGATGCTAGAATAGAGTCTTTCTTGGAAGGAGATCAATTTGCTCTTGACGGAACCGGGTTAGAAGATTTAAGTTTTGAGGATGATGACCCAAATGGTGCACCGCTGACCTTTACCCCATTTATAACAGAGCTGGCTCCGAATGCACTACGTCAGGAAGGTGTAAGAGTAGGTAAATTTGAGTTTGCCATAGGAAATGGCCAAAGTCTTAGCAATGACTTCCCCATTTTCCGATATTCGGATGTTTTACTCATGAAAGCAGAAGCCTTATGGAGACTAGATAATGGTAGTGGTGAAGCGTTAGATTTGGTCAATATGGTAAGGGCCAGAGCAGGAGTGAGTCCGCTAACCGGTCTCACAGCTGACGAACTATTGGCTGAAAGAGGAAGAGAGTTTTTCGCTGAAGGTTGGAGGCGATCTGACCTGATCAGATTTGGTAAATTCAACGATCCGTGGTGGGAAAAGGAAATGTCTACTGCGGACAAAAATATTTTTCCTATTCCACAATCTGCCAGAGATAATAATCCTTCACTCGCACAAAATCCAGGATACAGCGAAGGAGGTTGATTTAGTATTGAATTTTATTTCAAAGAAAGCATGTCTGAACATGCTTTCTTTTTTTATGTCCACTCCAAAAATGAAATCTAGGGCGGTAATTGTTCTGGTATTTTTCTTTGTTTCGTGTCAATCAGGAAACAAAAATACTTTTCACCTGCTTGAAGCATCTGAAACCTCTATACTTTTCAGCAACGATTTGCAGCATTCCGAGCAATTCAACACCTACACGTATCGAAATTTTTACAATGGCGCAGGTGTCGCTACCGGTGATATCAATAATGATGGCCTGATAGATTTATATTTTACCGGTAATCAGGTAGATAACAGGTTGTACCTGAATAAGGGGAATTTCCAATTTAAAGATATTACTGAGCAAGCGGGAGTTTCTTGCCCTGGCGTATGGTCCACCGGTGTAAGCATGGCCGATGTTAATGGTGATGGCTGGCTTGATATTTATGTGTGTAAATCCGGACCTCAGGAAGGTTCAAATAGATTTAACGAATTGTTCATCAATAACGGTGATTTGACTTTCACCGAAAAGTCCAGCGAGTATCGTTTGAATGATATTGGGCTGTCTAATCATGCGGTGTTTTTCGATTATGACAGAGATAATGACCTTGATTTTTATCTCCTCAATAACTCTGGGAGATCAGTCGGTATATATGACTTATGGGAGGGGCAGCGTGAGGTTAGAGATACGCTTGGTGGCAATAAGTTATATCGGAACGATGGGCAATACTTTACGGATGTGAGCGAAGAGGCAGGTATTTATGGAAGTTCAATTGGTTTTGGTCTTGGTGTTACTGCCAGTGATATTAATGGTGATGGTTGGCCTGATCTGTTTGTGTCTAATGACTTTTTTGAGCGCGATTATTTGTACATAAATCAGATGGACGGCTCTTTCAAAGAATCTATGACTGCTGTAATGACGGAAACCAGCCTTGGCTCTATGGGAGCTGATATTGCCGATATAAATAACGATCTTAAACCCGATATTTTCGTTTCAGAGATGCTACCGGAATCATGGGAAAGAGCTAAATCCAAATCTACTTTTGAAGACTGGGATAGGCATCAGGCCAATATAAAAAATGGCTTCCATCGACAATATTCACGAAATGTACTCCAGTTAAATAGGGGCAGGCAATCCGGTGACGCGAAGCCTTATTTTAGTGACATATCCCGATTGACCAACCTACATGCTACTGACTGGAGCTGGGGCGCATTGATATTTGATTATGACAACGATGGCAATAAAGATGTCTACGTGGCCAACGGCATTGTTAAAGACCTTATTGATCAGGATTACATAAACTTTCGTGCCAACAGTAGCCTTGAATTTTCAAAGTACAAAAAGGATAGTCTTCTACTTACAAAACTTATCGAGAGTATACCGTCTCAGCCTATTCCAAACTACTTATTTAAGAATGAAGGTAAGCTAAGTTTTACAAACGTTACTGAGGATGCCGGGCTATCAGAACCCACATTTTCAAACGGAGCAATATACGCTGATTTAGATAATGATGGCGATTTAGACTTGATAGTGAATAATATCAATCAACCTGCTCAGTTATTCCGTAATCTAACAAGCCAAGCTACTGAAAACACTTATTTAAATTTTAAGCTCATCGGTGATAATCGAAATACGTCTGGTATCGGAGCCAAAATCACGGTTTATGATTCTGCCGAGACTTTTTATATAGAACACTACCCTGTTAAGGGCTATATGTCATCAGTTGACCCGCGTCCACATTTAGGTCTAGGCAATCGAAACGAAGTTGATTCTGTCACAGTAGAGTGGCCAGACGGCAGATTTCAAAGTTTTGAAAATGTTCTAACTGGTCAAACATTACAAGTCGATCAGAAAGATGCCCATCTCAAAAAAAAGCCGGTTATCATCAGACAAACTTTGCTTAGGGAAACCTATCTAGGCGTTTCTATAAAACACACAGAGAATGATTTTGTGGATTTTAATCGGGATCGCCTGTTGTTTGAGATGTATTCCAATTTAGGTCCTAAGTTGGCTACTGGTGATTTAAATGGTGATGGTAGAGATGATTTGGTATTAGGAGGTGCGGTGGGTTTTTCAACGAGAATATTTCAGCAGACTGGACAAGCTACATTCGACGAAGTCCGTTTTGATATCATTTTAGATCATAGTGATTCAGAAGATTCTGAGCTTGCGGTGGCAGATATTGATGGTAATGGCTCTTTGGATATTTCAGTGGCTAGTGGAGGAAACGAATTTTCCAGAGGTGATTTTTCACTTCGTGATAGGGTCTATTTGTTTGGAATGGAAGATGGTATTCATTCACGAGAATTGCCAGCTATTACCAGCACCTCATTCATATGTCCTATCGATTTTGACAATGATGGCGATCTGGATTTAGTCACAGGAGATAGATTACTGCCATTTGAGTACGGTCTCCCTGGTGCGCTGCATATGTATAAAAATGACGGCGCAGGAAATTTTGAAGAAGTCTCCAGAGAATTTTTAAGTGATTTTCAGACTATTGGACTTCTCACAGATGCCAAGGCCATCGATTACGATGGGGACAATGATATGGATCTTGTGATCGTTGGTGAGTGGATGCCCATTATTTTATTAGAGAATGTAAACGGACATTTTAAAATTGACTCCCTGTCCATTAGTAACAATTTTACCGGACATTGGAAGACTGTAGAAGTCGCAGACTTTAATGATGATGGTATCCCCGATTTGTTTGTTGGGAATTCCGGAGAAAATACAAGGTTAAAGGGATCGCCTGAGGAACCTCTCACCATGTATGTTGGCGATTTTGACGGAAATGGCAGATTGGAGCATATCACCTGCATATATGAAAACGGAAAGCAGGTTCCTATTCACCAAAGGCAGGATTTGATTAAGCAACTCCCCAATCTTGCCCGGAAATTCAATGACTACGCCTCTTACTCCAAAGCATCGATTTTTGACTTAATTGATAAATCAATTCTCGATACTGGTATCAAATTAGAAGCACAAACTTTATCATCAAAGCTTTATTTAAGTAACGGGCAGGGTACTTTTGAGCCCGTGAAAATGCCAATAGAACTGCAGTTTTCGAGTGTTTTTGCAGCAGATATTGTTGATGTCAATGCAGATGGATTAGTAGATTTGTTGGTCGGCGGTAATCAAAGTCGAATTAAGCCTGAATTTGGCGCTAACCTCGGAACTTACGGCCAGGTTTTTATAAACAGAGGGGCTGAAGGTTTTGAGTTTCTTGATGCCGAGAAGTCGGGATTATTGGTTAAGGGTGAAGTACGGGATATAGAACATATAAAAGTAGGTGATCGCGTGATTGTCCTTTTTGCTTTAAATAATGATGTATTGAAAGCCTATGAGGTTGGTAATTTTTAAAGTTATTGCTGTAGCTATATTTATAAGCCTTTTTTTAAACGCTTGTCAAAAATCGGAGTACGCGCGCAAACTTGAAGCGGGACTATCAAGTGGCGAAAGATATGATTCACTTTTTTTGAATCTTCATTTTGGAACCGAAGTCAAAGATTTTTTCGACATATGTTGGCAAATGAATAAAGAAGGCCTGGTTATCCAGGGACCGAGCAACCTTTCTGTTGAGTATAAACTGGATTCTGGTGCGCTCAAGCATCAGGCAATTATGAGATTCTATCCTGAGTTCCATAACTCAAAGATCTATCAAATGCCGATTAACTTTCTTTATAAAGGCTGGGCGCCTTGGACTAAACACCTGGCGGTCGATAGTCTCGAACTAGACGTTAAAAACCTTATGGAGAGGTGGTATGGTCCTGGTTTTGTATTGGCTGAAAATGATGACAAATCGCAGAAGCTTTGGGTTAAAGTTGATGGTAATCGAAGGATACGAATCTTTAAGAAGAGCATCAAAGAGGTGCGGGTGGACATTACCGATATGACGATCTTGGATGAAGCCCTTGAAGCAAAGGCAAAGAAAAAGAAAGAACGTGATCAAAAAAACAACAGTTAATATACTCTTCATTTTAGTTTTGTTTTGGGCTTGTCAAAGTGAGGAGAAGCCCATAAATACCCTTTTTACTAAGTTGGATGTCTCTTTTACCGGAGTGGATTTTGTTAACTCTTTAGAATTTGATTCAGCCTTTAATATCTACACTTACCGGAATTACTACAATGGAGGAGGTGTAGCGATAGGTGATATAAATAATGATGGGCTCGTAGATATTTATTTTTCAGCGAATCAAAAACCCAACCGGTTATTTCTTAATAAGGGCAATCTCACGTTTGAAGATATAAGTAGTTCATCCGGAGTGCAGGGGGATAAAGCCTGGAGTACCGGTGTAGCAATGGCTGATGTGAATGGCGATAGTTGGTTAGATATTTACGTTTGTAATTCCGGTGATGTACAAGGCGACAACAAGCAAAATGAACTATTCATAAATAATGGTGATCTAACCTTCACAGAACAGGCTGAGGAATACGGATTGGCAGACAAAGGATTAAGTACCCACATTGCCTTTTTCGATTACGATAAGGACGGAGACTTGGATGCTTACCTTCTTAATAATTCTTTTAAGGCGATTGGTACATTCAACCAAATGAACAATATTCGTGACGAAAGGGATAGCATTGGAGGCGATAAACTCTATAGAAATGATAACGGAAGCTTTACTGACGTCAGCGAATCTGCCGGGATTTACGGCAGTGTTATTGGTTTTGGACTTGGTGTAACTGTTGGGGATGTTAATCTGGATGGTTGGCAGGACATTTTTGTTTCTAATGATTTTTTTGAACGGGATTACCTGTACATAAATAATCAAGACGACACCTTTGATGAGGTCTTAGAGTCCAGAATGAATTCAATAAGCGCCGCTTCTATGGGGGCGGATATGGCAGATATTAACAACGATGGTTATCCTGAGATCTTTGTCACCGATATGCTGCCTGAGCCATTAAAACGGCTCAAGCAGGTAACCACCTTTGAAAATTGGGATAAGATTACCTACAACGTAAAGAACGGCTATCACTACCAGTATAACCGAAACATGCTTCACCTGAATAATGGCGATGGTACGTTTAGTGAAATAGCACGGCTTGCAGGTGTTGAGGCTACAGACTGGAGTTGGGGAGCCTTGTTTTTCGATGCAGATAATGATGGACTTAAAGACATCTTTGTTGCGAATGGCATTTATCAGGACATCACCGACCTGGACTATTTGAATTTTATTGCTGATGATGAGACAAAAGCAAAGATCATAACTGTAAATGGAGTTGATTATAACGCGTTAATTAATCCTATCCCTATTACTCCTATTCCCAATTATTTTTTCAAAAATGAAGGGAATCTACGATTCAGCAACTTTGCGGATCAGTGGGGTTTGTCCGAACCTGTACACTCAAATGGATCAGCTTATGGTGATTTGG
>JBCCSU010000123.1:0-13661 GCA_039199635.1 Bacteroidota bacterium
AAAGTCTTTACCCATAATCAAAAATACAATTTTGGGTAAATATAGAGTTCAGGCCAAAACCCCAATTAACTCGTAAATACGATCATAGCCGAGTATTAAACTTCTTGATCCATAAGATCTGTTACCACATGATATCTCGGATCATCTATGGAAGTTTCAATCACATCATTAAACTTAGGATCTGCCTTCAGCAGCAGAGTTTTGCACTCCGGACTCAAGTGAGTAAGTTTTAGTTGCTTACCTTGGCTCATGTATTTATGTGCCAAATTATCAATAGCTTCTACACCTGAATGATCACTAACTCTCGACTCAATAAAATCGATCTCTACTCGATCAGGGTCACCACTTGGATCAAATTTTTGATTAAAGTTCTGAACCGATCCAAAGAAAAGCGGCCCCCAAATTTCATACACCTTCGTGCCGTCCTCTTTTAAACGCTTTCTGGCTCTAATCATAGTGGCATTCTGCCAGGCAAATACTAATGCTGACATAATAACTCCACTAATCACCGCTATCGCCAAATCCTGCCATACTGTGATTGCAGAAACAGCAATTAAAACAATTGCGTCAGCCTTTGGTATCTTATTGATTATCCTGAAACTACTCCAGGCGAAAGTACCGATCACCACCATAAACATAACCCCTACCAGGGCTGCAATTGGAATTTGCTCTATCAACGGAGCTCCAAACAATATAAAGAGTAATAATGCAACGGCAGCCACAGCTCCCGAAAGGCGGCCTCTACCCCCTGAATTCACATTAATAATGGATTGCCCGATCATAGCACAACCACCCATGCCGCCAAATAATCCATTTAGAATATTAGCTCCGCCCTGAGCTACACATTCTCTATTTCCTGAGCCTCGCGTTTCAGTAAGATCATCTACCAAATTAAGCGTCATAAGTGACTCTATCAGACCAACCGCTGCAAGTAAAAAGGCTGTAGAAATAATCAGCCCCCAATGACCATTTAGCGTATCTAACAAATTGAATATTTGAAACTGAAACGAAGGCAGTGAGCCTTCAAGGCCACTTCCACCGCCATCACGAATAAATGAGCCTACGGTACTCACATCGATGTCACCAAAAATCGTAAGCGCAGCCACCACAATTATCGCTACCAATGCAGAAGGTATTTTTCTCGTGAGCTTTGGTAGTAAATACATCACTGCCATAGTAAGTGCTACTAGCCCTACCATTATCCATAACTCAGAACCTTTAAGCCACTGTGATTCACCCCACACATTGGTTTTAAACATTCCTAACTGTGAAAGAAAAATGACGATGGCTAGTCCATTTACAAAACCCATCATAACAGGATGAGGGATAAGCCTTACAAACTTACCCAGACGAAACACACCCGCTAGGATCTGGATCCCACCTACCAATAATAGTGTAATAAAAAGCCATTGGAGCCCTAAATTATTGATCGGATCAGCAAGTCCCATCCCCACTTGATTTCCTCTTTGAATCATGTGGACCATCACCACAGCCATAGCGCCTGTTGCACCTGAGATCATACCCGGTCGGCCTCCAAAAAGTGATGTAACCAATCCCATCATAAAAGCACCGTATAGACCTACAAGTGGATCGATACCTGCAACGAAAGCAAAGGCTACTGCCTCAGGAACCAATGCCAAGGCCACAGTTAGACCTGATAAAATGTCATTTTTTGGATTAAAAGTGAAGTTATGGAAGATGCGCTTCATGCGGTTTAATTTTGAAAAAGCCGCAAAGGTAGACTTTTCAATTACAAAGCGCGATGTTGCTTTAAATCATTTCTGGGTAGTAACATACCTGAGGATTTTCACTACCTGCTCACTGGTTTGAGCTACAGCCATGGCTTGGGCATCCACCTCTTTTAAAGCATGCGTAAACTCTTCGGGGTGAATTACAATATAAGATTTACCGAGTGCAGCCGCCTGGCCAGCATCGAACGCGGCATTCCACTGACGGTATTTTTCGCCAAACTTAACGATTACTAAATCTGCCTTTTCGATACCTGATTTGATCCGTATAGCATTGATCTTAGCCGCTTTATGATCTTTCCAAAAGTTTGAGTTTTCCTGCCCAAGTATACTTATGCCTACATTATCAGAAGCTTCATGTGTAACTACAGGAGTACTAAACTCGATAGGTAAACCAAAAGCTTTTGCCCCCTCCATGATCTCTTCACGCCAATTAGAATGTATTTCTCCCGATAGGTAGACCTTATAGTTCATAGTTTAAATCTTTGTTCAAAGGTATAATGATCAAGCTTGTTTTTAAACAAACGACAGAACCATTATTTCTGTATGAAAACCAAAATTTCTTTCGGCAGAATGGAATAAAGAACTAAATGAAACTGATTTTAAAGAAGAAACAATCGGTTTCTTGGCTTTTATGGCCGAAAATCATATAGATCATGAGTAGCGTATTTCTAGTCCTGAAAACGTATGTCGTTATGTTTATAATTCAACCAAATCAAAGATCTCAATAGCAATCCAATCGATCATAACTTCGTGTTTGGTTTCCCTATCTGATCAGCGGTATTTGCGACCCTTCATCACTTCTTTATATTTGCCAACTGGATTTTTACGTTAGTTTATTATATGACCTGGCTATACACCTTAGGTACAACTGAGATCATCTTTATTGTCATATTTGTATTACTCTACAGTGCTTATTTATTTCGAGTGATTAACACCGCACGGCATTTAAAAACCAGTTATGCAGGAGTTTTTATAAAAATTGCATTACGCACACTGCTACTCACTACCATAATTATTGCTTTACTGGGACCTTCCTTCGGTGAGTCTAAGCGTGAAGTACAATCGGTAGGAAAGGATATATTTTTGCTGGTAGACCTTTCACAATCCATGAACGCAAATGATGTACAACCTACGCGTCTCGAAAAAATAAAGTTTGAACTAAAAAACATAGTTGAAGCTTTTAGCTCAGATAGAATTGGTGTGATTATATTTTCTTCGGAAGCTTTTATGCAATCTCCCCTCACCTACGATCAAAATGCGGTCAACATCTTTATAGAGACTATGAATACGAGCCTTGTACCTAATGCCGGAACAGATTTTGCCCCTCCTTTGAAAATGGCGCTGGAAAAGCTCAATAGCGATGATTCTCCGGTCACTCAGCAGAAATCAAAAGTGATTGTAATGATAAGTGATGGTGAAGATTTCGGAGACGATACGGATCAAGTGGCTGAAGAAATAGAAAGCTCTGGAATAAAATTATTTACATTAGGCGTAGGTACGTCCAGTGGCACCCGTTTGAGAACAAGAACAGGTTTTAAGAAAGATCGTGATGGAAACGATGTTGTCACAAAGCTTGAAAGCACATCGCTTCGAAAATTGGCATCAAATACGGGGGGCAAATACTTTGAAATCAATGCAACAAATAACGATGTATCCCGATTAATAAATACGATCAATAGAATTGAAGGCGAAGTAAGAGATTCCCGACAGGTAGATGTTTCGGCGAATCGTTACTATTATTTTTTAGCTTTTGGTCTATTTTTGATGTTGATTGAAGTATTAACCAGTGTAAAAGCGATTCGTATTTAGATGAAGTTTTTCTTAACAGCCCTATTAGTACTTTCTACTTTCAGTGATCTTGATAAAATCGCTAGAGTGAATAAGGTAAAAAAAGAAGCAAAAGACGCTTATTTAAATGGGGATTATGAGTCAGCGCTTTCAAAGTATAAATACCTAACGGATTCGCTGCAAGTAATAGATGACGATATACGACTTAACATGGCCAATGCTTACTATAACTTGGCTGATACCGCTCAGGCGATAGATAACTATTCACAACTTTTTGACAGCAAAAGTAAGGCAGTAAAATCGACAGCTCATCAGCAAATGGGTATTTTGTCTAGTAAAAACCAAAAGTTTGAAGAGGCCCTTGATCACTTTAAGGAAGCTATTAAAGCCGATCCTTCAAATACGGATGCCCGATATAATTACGAGCTTATGAAGAAAATCCTGAAGGAACAGGAAGAGCAACAGCAGCAGCAAGATCAGCAAAACCAGGATCAAGAAAATCAAGAAGACAAAAAAGATCAGAAGCAACAAAACCAGGATCAGCAAAATAAGGATCAACAGCAGCAAAACGAAGAGCAGCAAAAGCAGGAAGAACAAGAGCAGCAACAGGAACAGGAGCAGAATAAAGAAGGCGAAGGAGAAGAGCAGGAAAAGGATCAGGAGCAAAAGCAAGAAGAGCAACAGAAAGAAGAAGAGGGCGAACAAAAAGAAGAGCAAAAGCCTAAACCCGAAGAGGGTGAAGAAGCTGGAAAGAAAGAAGGTGAAGAGCAACAAAATCCCCTGTCCGAAAAACTCGAGGAGATGAAAATCACCGAAGAAAAAGCTAAAATGATCTTAGAAGCGCTGAAAAATAAAGAAATCCAGTATTATCAGCAGAATAAACGTAAGCCAACTAAACGGAAAGACCCGAAGAAACCGGATTGGTAATATTAGCGATTAGCTTTTAGCCACTGGCTTCAAGCCACACCGTTGATCAAATGCCTCATTAAGATTGCTAAAATAGAAGAGCATGCTTTCATTTTTAACCTGCTTACTATTATTACTCACAAATGAGCGGCAAATGGATCAGCCACCGGTGATCATTAATCTAGTAGCTGGCGACCCTGTGCAATATAAACTACAATTGGAAGAGTGCTTCGACACTCTCCAAGCTGAACACCTCATAATCCGGGTGATCGAAAATACAGGATGGGCAGTTTACTCTATGAATCTTGACGATAGTGGATTTACACCCGCTTTTAGTCATTCCATGCCATTGGAAACATTACCAGAAAATGTCGCTAAAGTAAAAACACTGAAAAGGCTATCTATTTCCGGTCTGGGGCTTCATACATTGCCAGAAAGCCTTCTTCAATTGCCAAACCTTCAAGTGCTGGATGTATCCTTTAATCGTTTGGACTTGAGCCGAGAACTTCCGCTCTTTCAAAAAATGACGGCTCTGACAGCGTTAAATGTTCATAGCAACAAAATGGATCACACACTTATAGAGAAAGTCAAGAAAGCACTGCCGAACGTAAAGGTGACTATGACGCTTGAGGAGACTGAAGATTTCAGAGCCTCGTACGCTGAACCTAAGGTAGGCGAGGATATACTTCGCAAAAAAGAACAGCACCTGATTGCATTAGTGGATACAATTAATGTACATTATCCTATAGGCAAAGGTATCTCTAATGATAGCTTTCCGGGTTTTGAAAAAGTGTTGTCTACAGCAGAGCGTATACGTTTTCTGAATCATCCTTTGTTTAAAAATCAACAAGATCTGATCAAGGATCTTAAAGCTCAGGAAATAGGTGTACATGTTTTCGCACCGGGTGAACAGTACAATATAGGTTTACAAGTGATGATTATCTCTGAAAGCAGGGAATTTACTGATATTTCTATAGATACTTATTTTACCGTGTCTTTTTCAGCGCTGTGTAAATACTATACAATAAGTATACAAAAAAGAGCCAGGCCAATGGAGCATCTTAACCTAGATATTATAGACTATGAATTGTTTCCTATGGTTCCACATAACATTGAATTTGCCTCGAAAGATGAAATTTTGTTATTTAACTCTATAATCAGAACAACTAAAAAACACTTTCCTAACTATCAATATGTCCGTTTTGATCCGTTAATATCTAAAAATGTTGGACCGGGGGTACCTTACTCTGATATGACTCGAAAGGAAAAAGGGGATCATCCCGTTTATTCTTATTTGTTTGATTCTTCGTGGAATAGTCGATAAATGTAAAGTAAACACGGCGGAGACTAACGAACTACTTCAAGATGAATAATCTTCAAGTCTAAATCTAGGTTAGTCGTATGGCAAAATCTCATTGAAGTAGCTAACTAGAACTAACTATCCTCTAGTTTCAAGAAATATGTGAACCAATAATCACCTAAGGGGTTAGAAGCCATTTATCCAATACTCGTTTTTTAGAACTCTTTTTAACTGATCTCCGTTTTCCTATTTTTGCAAACTAACAATAGTTAGGTAAAACGTTTCTTAAATAACAATCACATTAATGAACTCAGTATACATTGTATCCGCAGTACGGACCCCTATCGGAAGTTTTGGTGGAAGCCTTGCTAGTATTTCAGCCACAAAATTAGGCTCAATCGCTATTGAAGGAGCTTTAAAAAAAGCGGGAGTTACGGCTTCTGAAGTTAACGAAGTATTCATGGGTAATGTGATTTCTTCCGGTTTGGGTCAAGCTCCGGCACGTCAGGCAGCTATTGGGGCAGGCATTGGTACTAACGTGCCTTGCACGCTCATAAACAAAGTGTGCGCCTCGGGAATGAAAGCAGTGATGCTAGGTGCACAGTCAATAATGCTTGGTATTAATGATGTTGTAGTTACGGGGGGTATGGAGAATATGTCAAGCGTACCTTTCTACATCCCAAAAGCTCGCTTTGGTTATAAATATGGTCATGGTCAAATGCTGGACGGTTTGATGCATGATGGCTTATGGGAAGTGTACAACGGCTTTCCAATGGGTAACTGCGCGGATAATACCGCTAGAGAAATGAATATCACTCGCGAAGAGCAAGATGAATATGCCATTCAGTCTTACAAGCGATCTGCAGCATCTTGGGCCGCTGGTAAGTTTAAAGAAGAAATTATTCCTGTTGAAATCCCTCAAAGAAAAGGTGATCCGGTATTGTTCGATGAAGATGAGGAATATAAAAGCGTAAATTTTGATAAAATAACAGGGCTTAGGCCGGTTTTTTCAAAAGAAGGCACTGTAACTGCCGCAAACGCTTCTACTATTAATGACGGTGCATCCAGCATTATTCTGGTAAGTGAGGAAAAGCTAAAAGAATTAGGTCTAACCCCTTTAGCGAAGATTATCGGTTTTGCTGATGCTGCTCAGGAGCCTATTTGGTTCACTACCGCTCCTTCTCTGGCTATCCCAAAAGCTATCGCACATGCCGGCATTACAGCCGATGATGTAGACTACTATGAAATAAATGAAGCATTTTCTGCTGTAGCCCTTGCCAATAACAAAGAACTTGGCTTAGATAATGAAAAGGTAAATGTCAATGGTGGCGCTGTTTCCCTAGGTCATCCTTTAGGTGCTTCCGGTGCCCGTATAATTACGACACTCAACAGCGTTTTACATCAGAACAATGCTAAAATAGGTGTAGCAGGAATTTGTAATGGTGGAGGTGGCGCTTCAGCCATTGTGCTCGAAAAAGTGTAGTTAGCAGATACTTTTTTCTACAAGACTGCGTCATAATTTTTGGATCCTGATCAATTTATAGACGAGTTGGATTCAAGGAACGGAACTTAAACATTATCTATCTTTAAAATCATGAGATACGCACTATTTTTAGTTTTAATGTCTCTGGCTTCAAGCAGTTTTGCTCAGAAAGAGGTACGAACTTACTACGACAACAGCGACATACTGAAAGAAGTATATTTTGTAGATAAAGATAACACCTCATTGCTCGAAGGAAAATACACCCTATACCATCCAAATAGCGTAGTAGCCACAGAAGGAGCCTTCGCTAATGGTTATAAACACGGTATTTTCCGCCAATACTATGAGAATGGCACACTGCAACGTATTGTAGAATACAAAGACGGAAAACGAGACGGACAGGTCAAAATCTACAATGAAAAAGGGATTGCTGTACAATCCGCTTTTTATGAAAAGGGAGAGCTCTCTGATAGTCTTTACTTCTATTATGACAACGGTAATCTTAAAAGCAAAGGCAAGTTCATTGACGGTAAACCGGATGGTGAGCTTGTTGACTACTATGAAGATGGTATCGTTAAAAGCAAAATACACTATCAAAACGGGGAGCAGAACGGGGAATCTTTCAATTATTATGAAGACGGAACACCTCATACTGTAGGCACCTTTAAAAACGGCAGACTAGATGGCAACTATACTACCTATTACCCGACTGGGAAGGTGGAAACTGTATCGGAAATGAAGCAAGGAGCTAAATCCGGGGTGTTTAAAAACTACAGTTCTGACGGACAGCTTCTTTTGGAAGGTCATTATGCCAACGGCAGACTTCATGGGCAGAATACCGCTTATTTTCCTGATGGAAGCTTACGACACGAGTACACCTACCTGGACGGGCTACTTATTGGAGAAAATAAGGCCTATTATATTACGGGAAAGCTCAAAACTAAGACCACAGTAAGTAAAGATCTTCTCAATAAAGAAGTATTACATTTTGATACCCTGGGCAATAAAACTGCCAAAGAATTATACGCTACCAATAAAAAACATGGAACCTGGCTCGAATTCTATCCTGGCACGGAGCAGGTAAAGGTTGAAACTCCCTATGAAATGGGCAGACTCAATGGCACTCAAAAATGGTATCACCAAAACGGAAATACGGCAAAAGAGCAAACCTTTAAGTTTGATAACCTGTATGAAACGGCCTTTACTTATTACGAATCAGGAGCCGTTAAAGAAAGTCTACCCTATCATTCCCATAAGCTGCATGGCATTTATAAAGCACTGTATGAAAATGGTTCTACAAAAATAAAAGGTGAGTACGTAGGCAATCGTAAGGTGCTGGAATGGCATTTTTTTGATGAAAAGGGAGAGCTAGAAAAAAAGGAAATTTATGAGGCTGGGAAACTAGTTAAAGTTGTGAATAATTAAATTCGCAAAGCCACTTAAAAACTGTGCAGTAATCAATATAATGAAAGCCTTAAAAGAAACGAATTATAACTTTCCTAGGCAGACCAACTTCTACAAAGGTAAAGTGCGTGATATCTACTACTTTAACGATCGCATGGCGATGGTGGCTAGTGATAGAATATCGGCTTTTGATATAGTACTACCACGGGCGATCCCGTTCAAGGGACAGGTGTTAAACGAGATTGCCGCACGAAATTTAAGAGCTACACAAGATATATGTCCCAACTGGCTAGAGGGCATTCCTGACCCTAATGTTGCTGTAGGCCGAATGTGCGAACCATTTCAAGTTGAAATGGTGATTAGAGGGTATCTGGCGGGGCATGCCTGGCGTGAATACCGAAATGGGAAAAGAGAGATTTGTGGAGTTACCCTACCCGAAGGATTGAAGGAAAACGATAAACTTCCACAACCGATAATTACACCTACTACAAAAGCACATGAAGGTCACGATGAAGATATTTCCAGGGACGCTATACTTGAACAGCAAATAGTGGATATAAAGGACTATGAAACCTTAGAGAATTATACTTATCAGCTTTTTGAAAAAGGCACTGAATTAGCCGCTGCGCGAGGATTAATACTGGTAGACACGAAATACGAATTTGGAAAAGTAGGAGATACTATTTATCTCATAGATGAAGTTCATACACCGGATTCATCACGTTATTTTTACAAAACTGGTTATAACGAGCGCCAGCAAAAAGGAGAACCTCAAAAACAACTTTCTAAAGAATTTGTGAGACAATGGTTAATATCAGAGGGTTTTCAAGGAAAAGAAGGTCAAGAAGTACCGGAAATGACAGACGATATTGTAAAATCCATCTCAGATAGGTATCTTGAACTGTTTGAAAAGGTAGTAGGCGAACCTCTTCAAAAGCAAGACTATGCTAATGCCGAAATCCGCATTAAAACTAACATAGAAAAAGAGATTAAAAAGACTAAGTAAGACCGATGAAATACACTGTAGATAAGCAAGAAAAGTATACGCTATTAAAATTACACGAAGAAAAATTGGATTCCAGTATAGCCCCAAGTCTCAAATCCGAATTGATCAAAATACAGGCAGAAGGAATAAACAATATCATTCTGGATCTATCAGAAGTTAAATACACCGATTCCTCGGGACTTAGTGCGCTACTGGTTGGAAACAGGATAGTGCAAGAGGACGGTGGCATCTTTGTTCTCGCTAGCTTGTCTGATCATACCACTAAGCTTATTAAAATTTCTCAGCTTGATAGTGTGCTTAATATTCTCCCTACGGTGGAAGAAGCCATTGATGCTGTTTTTATGCATGAGGTAGAGAAAGAGCTTGGTGATGAAGAATAATCATTGTCGTTCGAGCTTAAAATATTAGGAGCTAATTCCGCAACACCAGCTTACGGACGTCACCACACGGCCCAAGTACTCAGCACCCAGAAACATCAATTTCTAATTGATTGTGGAGAGGGAACGCAGGAAAGACTAAAGCTATTTGGACTGAGTCCCTTAAAACTCCATCACATTTTTATAAGTCACCTGCATGGTGACCACTATCTAGGTTTAATGGGCCTGATCTATACCATGCATCTCATGGGTAGGACACAGCAGCTTCATGTTTACGGACAACGCGGTTTAGACGAAATAATATTGACTCAACTTAAGCACTCCGATAGTATCCTAAAATACACTATTGAATTTCACGAACTAGAGCCCTCGAACCACAGACTTCTTTTTGAAGACAAGTACATAAAGGTTTATTCCTTTCCATTGTACCATAGAATTCCTTGTTGTGGATTCTTGTTTCAGGAAAAAGACAAGCCATTACGGCTGAATAAAGAAAAGCTACCACAAGACATTAGCCTTACGGCTATAGGTCAGCTCAAACGCGGTGAAGATATGACTGACGGGTCCGGTAATATTCTTTTTAAGAATAGTGACCTTACTCTGCCGCCACGTAAATCATATAGCTACGCCTTTTGCTCGGATACTCGGTATAACGAAAACCTGATACCTATTGTAAAAGGTGTTGATCTACTATATCATGAAGCTACTTTTCTAAGTGAAATGAAACCTTGGGCGGAAAAAACATATCACAGTACGACCGCTGAGGCTGCTTCAATTGCCAAAATGGCACGGGTTCAACAGCTTGCGATAGGGCATTACTCTGCGCGATACAAGGAGTTAGATATCTTTTTAAAAGAAGCCAAAGAAGTTTTTCCAAATACTGTGTTAGCGATTGAAGGGGAAACAATAAAAATTGAAGATGCATGAAGCTTATAGATAAGCGAACGAACCTTTTCATTGTGCTCAGTGGCATATTTCTGACTAATGCCCTGGTAGCAGAGCTTATCGGGCAAAAAATATTCTCACTAGAGACTTCCTTCGGTTTTGCACCTGCCCAAATCAATATGTTAGGCGATTGGGTTTTAGATTTTAACCTTACCGCAGGTGTCGTGCTTTGGCCAGTTGTTTTCATTACTTCGGATATTATTAACGAGTATTTTGGTAAGGAGGGAGTAAAAAAGATTACTTACCTTACCGTTATATTTATCGTATTTTCTTTTTTAGTGATTACAGCCGTTACTTGGTTGGCTCCTGCTCAGTTTTGGCTAGACTTAAATAATACCGATCCTGAAGGCAGACCCTTCAATATGGATTTCGCTTTTGACAAAGTACTCCTGCAGGGTGCCAGAATTATTGTCGGCTCCTTAGCGGCTTTTTTAATTGGCCAGCTACTCGATGTTTTTGTGTTCCATAAACTACGTAAAATTACCGGCAGTAAATACCTCTGGCTCAGGGCTACGGGATCTACACTAGTATCTCAGCTAGTAGATAGTTTTGTAGTGTTAGGAGTAGCTTTCTATTTACTCGCTCCTGAAGGTGCTCAATGGACTATCACTCAGGTTATTTCTGTTGGATTGATCAATTACGTTTACAAATTCTTCGTGGCCGTAGTACTTACGCCACTACTCTACATTGCCCATTATTTGATAGATTCATATTTGGGCAAAGAAAAAGCAGAGGAACTGACAG
Source organism: Bacteroidota bacterium (assembly GCA_039199635.1). Classification (GTDB taxonomy): domain Bacteria; phylum Bacteroidota; class Bacteroidia; order Cytophagales; family Cyclobacteriaceae; genus Fulvivirga. The sequence continues at coordinate 11,705 of JBCCSU010000123.1, forward strand.
AGACTGCCGCTGAAAGCAGTAAAGGGTTCTTTTAGCCAGGGAATCCGTTCTAGAGCTGCTTGCCAAATGGCATATCTTTTGCTACTCATCTACAGGATGAAACGTTGGCTTATCAGCATTAAGTACCTATTTAGAGATTGTATTGTATACAATCTTCTGTTTACTTTTTTTGGTATTTATCTATTCGTAGGACATGCTACTAACAGCTATGTATACATATTTTGGATAAAGATCATGGGCTATCTTTTTACGCTTATTACTTACTATTGGTACCGAAAAAAACATCTCTATTTCTACCATAATCTTGGCTTTAATAAACGTACAGTGGCTACCATGATTATAGGTGTAGATTTAGTATTGACCAGTATCATTTTCACCGTACTAAACGTAATAGTTTTACCTTGAACTCACTTGTTGTAGACAGCGTGGAATTATCTTACGGTGGGCGATCTATCTTATCTAACATCCATTTAAAATGTGAGCCTGGAGACATAGTAGGTATATTAGGCAGAAATGGCTGTGGTAAATCAAGTTTGTTGAAAATTATGTTCGGTTCCCTGAAAGGAACGCATCAGTCGGTAAGGTATAACGGCAACTACACTGATCAACTCTTTAAAATAAAGAATGCGGTTCGCTTCATTCCACAAGATGGCTTATTCATGGACTATCTAACTTTTGCCGATCTGATTAGAATTTTCGAGTTAGAAAAAAACCTAAACCGGCTTATGGTTTTGGAGGAACTTCGATCAAACCAATATTCGAAAATTGGATCTCTTTCAGGTGGGATAAGGAAAATGGTTGAGCTTCTAACTTTGCTTTATGCAGATGCCAGCTACGTATTAATGGACGAACCTTTCTCTTATCTATCACCCGTACTAGTAGAAAAATTGATCCCACACATTCAGTATCAATCTAAGAAAAAAGGAATTATACTCACCGACCATCAATACCAAACAGTTTGGTCGGTAACGAATAAACGCTGTGTACTCTACGCTGGCAATCTAAAAGAAGTGAAAGAAACCTCTGAACTTGAACAATACGGCTATATTTCATTAAAGTGATTTATGATAGCCGTACATTACAAAATTTTGGGTCAAACTGATAGGGTGATTCCTCAAATAAGCGATTTGAGTATCATCAACATGAAAATCCATTATTGAATTATTTTATTATATTGCCTGATGGCGATTAGCGATGAAAAGCATGAAAAACTACTTTCTACTTACCACTCTATTCCTTTTTTATCAGTTGACATTAGCTCAACAAACCGGCACCGTGGACTACCCTTATCTAGGCTTGAAGTTTACCATTCCTGAGGGATGGCTGGGACAAGAATCGGAGGAGGCCTATTTAATGGGTTCTAACACAGTGCCGGGTCTGATAGCGCTTATTCCACATGAAGCTAAAACCATTCAAGAACTTGAGCAACAGGCTCGCTTAGGCATTCAAGAAGAAGGGATTTATCTCAATATTTCAGGAAAACTTCAGAAATTTGGTGCAGAAGGTATTGGTGCTGAGTTTTCCGGCACTATGGACGGAACACAAGTAAAAGCCTATTTAATAGGCGTGGTAAATCCTTTTGGCAATGGCCTGACCGTAGTAGCTACAACAGATAAAGCCAACTATACAAATACCTATAAAGCGCTAGCCGAAGAAATTATTTCTAATCTACAATTCAGAGCTCCGGAGGAACCTGCCAAGAATAAGGAATGGAAAGAGTGGCTAACTGGTGCAAAACTGGTTTACATGAAGTCTAATTATGATAGTGGACCGTCATATGGTGGATATAGCACCTACAGTAGCTATAGTTCTAAAAGTCATATTCTTCTATGCTCAAACGGGCAGTTCTCATATTACTATTCCTCCAGCAGCTCCTTTGATTCAGGTGGAGGGTTTGGTGGAACAAGCAGTAATGATGATAGTCAGGGAACTTGGAAAATCGATTGGGATACAGCTG
>JBCCSU010000124.1:0-13625 GCA_039199635.1 Bacteroidota bacterium
GGGATACATCCGGTAATAGCACACTAAAACTCAAATTTTCCAGTGGTAAAGAAAGTGTTTACAACCTGACTTACGAGAACAAAAAAACCAAACTCAATGGATCTCGCTACTTTGTGATCAAAGATCATGGACAGTGTTATTGAGCACATAGTTTTTACAAAAAAAGTTTGTTGGATAAAAATTATGATAGAACTCAAACATCGATGTCAACCTCCTTTCAAATTCATTTCATTGAGATCTATATCCACTCTTTCCCATTTGAGCGTATCAATATTTCCAATATCAATTGGATCGATTATTTCAAGAAAGCCACATATCCTAAGTCTTTCGATGCTTCTTCGATTATATCCAAATGCTCCGACATCCTGCATTTGAAATTCTATCGTTCTATTTTCATTCTTTAGATTCCTGTAAATAATAACTTGCGTCTGCCATGGACCACCAAGTGAAAAAAATGCCCATCCGAACAAAACAAAAAAATTACTCAATATAGCAACCCAAAGAATATAGGCGGTTCTTGAACGGTTTGGTTTCCAATACCATATGTAGAATATGGGTATGTTTACTAATATAAAGAGCTGAACATAATAGATTTCTACAGGATTAAAAGACAAAGAGGTAAAATAAATAATAAGACCTACAATCAAATTCAAAATCCATAATATTAAAAGGACTTTCATTCCTGAATAAGACTTTTGATTACCCGAACAAAGCTCCCGCAAAGGTAGCTGTCATCATGGTGGCCAAAGTAGCAGCCAATAGCGCTCTAAATCCAAGTTTTGATAAATCACTTTGACGTTTGGGTGCCATTCCACCTATACCACCAATTTGAATAGCAATGGAGCTAAAGTTTGCGAAGCCACAAAGCGCATAAGTAGAAATAACGATGGCCTTTTCACTTAAAACTCCTGCTTGTTTGAAGTCAGAAAGGCTTAAATACGCTACAAATTCATTGATCACCATTTTCTGACCTAATAAGCTACCTACCCGTAAGGCTTCATGCCAATCCACACCTATAAGAAAGGCAAACACTCTAAATAACTGACCTAGAATGTATTCTAAAGAAAAGCCGGTAAATACACCATTAGTACTTTCTCGCACATAAGCATTCAACCCTGTCCAGGAGCCGAGACCATCTACCAAAATCCAATTCAATGCAAAAATGACCGCTATAAAAGCCAGCAACATCGCTCCTATGTTCAATGCTAGTTTTAGACCATCTGCCGCGCCACTGGCCATAGCATCAATTAAATTAGCGCCAAGCGAATCTTTAGATACCTTTAATTCAGTATCAATGGCCTCAGGCTTAGTTTCAGGAATTATGATCTTAGATAATACGATAGCCGCTGGTGCATTCATAATGGATGCACTCAGCAAATAAGCCGCATACTTAGCGCGTTCGGCCGGATCATCACCTCCTAAAAAGGCTACATATCCAGCTAAAACACCCCCGGCAATAGTGGCCATACCTCCTGTCATCAGGCACATCAGCTCTGATTTAGTCATGTTATTTACAAAAGGCCTTACTAATAAAGGCGCTTCCGTTTGCCCCAAAAATATATTCCCAGCGGCAGAAAGGCTCTCAGCGCCACTTAACCCCATGGTTCTGGCCATAATCCAGGCAATACCAAAGACTACTTTTTGCAGAACGCCCAAATAATAGAGACCCGCTGAGACGGTGGAAAAAAATACAACAGTAGGTAAAACCTGAAAGGCAAATATGAATCCTAGCTTATCTGTTGCAAGATCACCGAAGAGAAATTTTGCCCCGTCAGTGGAAAAACTTAGGAACTTTACGAATTTGGCGCTGATCCAGTCGAAACCATCCGCCACAAAAGACACTTTGGTAATTAAGATTGCAAAAATTAATTGGAGCACCAAACCTACACCTACTAACTTCCAATCTATCTTCTTTTTATTACCGGAAAAAAGAAAAGCGATGCCCACTAAGAAAACGAGCCCGATAAGTCCTCGAAGATAGTCCATCCCGAAGCGCTAATTACGCTTACCTAATTCATCTCTAATTTGGGCAGCACGCTCGTAATCTTCATTATCTATAGCCTCATTCAGCAGTTGCTTAAGCCCATCGACAGACTGATCTTTCAGTTCATCAACTTTGGCGCTCTCCGCCTTGGATTCCCCCTTGATATCTCCTTTCAATTCGGTGATATCATCGTCATTTTCATCAGTGAGTACAATGCCCGCTTCGGCTAGTATCGCTTCATGCGTATAGATGGGAGCCTCAAAACGCAATCCAATAGCTATAGCATCAGAAGGACGTGCATCTACCTCTATCGTTTTTGCATCATTGGAGCATATGATCTTCGCAAAGAAAACACCTTCTTTCAGATCAGATATAATGATTTCCTCAACCTTATAATCAAAGCTATGGGCGAATGATTTAAAAAGATCATGCGTCATGGGTCGGTTGGGGATGATTTTTTCGATCTCTATGGCAATAGCCTGCGCCTCGAACATACCAATGATAATAGGCAGCCTTCTATTACCTTCTGTCTCGCCTAATACTAACGCAAATGATCCTGATTGAGACTGACTTGAAGACAGCCCTAGTATTTCTAGTTTGAGTTTATCCACGTAAAATATTTATCTCGCTGCTTTCAGCGCTTCTGTTAACTTAGGAATTATCTCGAAGGCATCTCCTGCAATACCGTAATCAGCGGCCTTGAAAAAAGGAGCATCTTCATCTTTATTAACAACTACAATATACTTAGAACTATTAACTCCGGCTAAATGCTGAATCGCCCCTGAAATACCCACTGCGATGTAAAGCGTTGGACTTACCTTTACACCGGTTTGACCTACGTGTTCGTGGTGAGGTCTCCAGCCTATGTCAGATACCGGTTTACTGCAGCCTGTAGCAGCACCTAACTCTTCAGCAAGCCCTTCAATCATACCCCAGTTTTCAGGGCCTTTCAAACCTCGCCCACCTGATACCACGATTTCTGCTTCGGGTAGCAAAACATCTCCGGTAGCTTTATTAACACCTGTTATCGACACGCCAAAATCTGCGTCTGATAACTCCGGGCTGAATGTTTCCACAGTAGCACTACCTTCGGACTCACTTATCTCAGCCGCATTTTTCTTTATAGCAATGACTTTCTTCGCTTTGGTAAGTTCTACATTGGCAAAAGCTTTACCTGTATAAATACTTCGCTTCACTTTAAACCCATTAGACGTATCCGGGAGTTCTGTCACATTAGATACTAAACTTGCGTCTTGCTTAATCGCTACGCGTGCCGATACGGGGGCACCTAAGGATGAATTGGCCAGAACCAGTAGATCAGCTCCGATGTTATCCATCGCTTGGCTTAACACATTGGCATAAGCCTGAATCACACCCTGATTTAACCGATCATCTGATACTTTTAGCACTTTAGAAGCTCCATACTTGCCCAAAGACTCCAATTCGGTGTCTTCTACCTCTGTGCCCAAGGCGATAGCTGTAATATCTCCACCCACACGAGCCGCGTACACTACGGCCTCTAGAGATGTGTTTTTAATTTTTCCTTCTGCGCTTTCTACAAAAACTAATGTTGCCATTTTCCTCTTAATTTATAAGACCTTCGCCTCGTTCTTCAATAAATCAACTAACTCTTGCACATTATCTGCGCTAACCATTTTCACTGCACCCTTAGCCGGCGGCAATTCATATTTTTCCAGTGAAGTAGCCACTTCATCGGATACCGGTTCTATTACGTTCAATGGCTTAGTTCGAGCCGACATAATACCACGCATATTCGGTATTTTCCACTCGGCGATAGGTTCCTGACATCCGGCTACCAACGGCATTTTTCCCTCTACCGTTTCTTTTCCTCCTTCAATTTCACGTGACATTTTTACTGTTTCTCCCTCTACGTCCAAAGTCATTACCGGTGAAACAGAAGGAATTCCAAGTATCTCTCCTACCATACCGTGAACCATGCCTCCATTAAAATCAATAGATTCACGGCCCATCAATATCAGATCATAGTTTGCCTCTTTCGCGTGAGCTGCAATTTGTTTCGCCACAAAAAGTGAATCCTTAGGATCAGCATTTACACGTACGGCATCATCCGCGCCTATGGCCAGTGCTTTTCTGATTGTAGGCTCCGTTTCAGCACCACCTACGTTCAATACGGTAATAGAACCACCGGATTGTTCTTTCAATTCAACGGCTCTGGCCAGTGCATAATCATCATAAGGACCTATAACAAATTGAACACCAGTCTGATCAAATTTTTGATCCCCATCAGTGAAGGATATCTTTGAAGTAGTATCCGGCACGTGAGTGATACAAACTAATATTTTCATGTATAATTTAAGATTAAAATACTTAGAATAAACGCTTTAATTTTGCCGTGAAGATAACGAATAATGAAGCAAATAAAAATTGGAAAATCATGAATTCCGAGCGTCTAAAACTACTGGAAGAGTACCTGAAAAATGATCCTAATGATCCTTTTAACTTGTATGCTATAGCCACCGAGTACAGAAGCTCGAGCCCTGAAAAAGCACTGCAGTATTATCATGATCTATTAACCCAACACGCGGATTATCTACCCACCTATTATCAAGCGGCAACACTCCTGGCCGATATGGATAAGGCAACAGAGGCAGAAGAAATTTTTAAGCAAGGGATCAACCTCGCCATAGCACAGAATAATGCTTTAACGCTGAGAGAACTCCGGTCTGCCTACAATGAATTGCTGTTTGAAGATGAATGATAACTTAAACGTATCTCTCACTAATTTCAACAAAAAAGGATACTAAAAATATTAGTATTTATAATTATAAATTGATAGTAATCAGATAATTAGTTGTTTTTAACAAAACTTAAAGTTTAACGACCAATTTGCCGGTTTTAGTGTTCTTAGCCATGTCATCAAAAGCCGAAATAACATTAGCAAAGGAGCGGGAAGAGTCTACTATAGGAAGGATTTGATGCTCATCTACAAAGCGTATCATAGATTCAAATTCTTGATCGTTACCCATAGTAGAACCTTGTAAAGTAATCTGGTTCCAAAACATTCGGTAGAGGTCTAAATTAGAAGGCAGACCATTCGTAGCACCGAAAAAAATAATCTTTCCAGCCGGACGCATCAGCTTAATAAGCGTATTCATTTGATCACCTCCTGAGCTATCGATAACCACATCGAAACCACCACTTTTTTTTATTGCATCTTTATACCAGGTAGGCTCTGTATAGTTGAAAGCTCCCGTTGCTCCCGCATCAATGGAGCGCTCTAACTTTTCCTTGCTACTTGAGGTGGTAAATACACGGGCTCTTGCCGATAATGCGAACTGAAAAGCGAATTGTGCTACACCTCCACCAAAACCGGAAATAAGAACATTTTGATGTTCACTAATATTACCATGATGGAAACAAGCTCTGAAAGCGGTTAACCCTGCTAAGGGTAGAGCAGCTGCCTGCTCAAAAGAAAGATGCTTGGGCTTCTCTGAAAGCCGGTCAGAATTTACCGCTACATATTCTGCTAAGGTGCCATCATGGGGCATCCCTAAAATGGAATATTCAGTTGACTGCACCTGAGCATTAGAACCCCATCCTATATTAGGATTTACAATAACCTCTTTGCCCAACCAATGTTCATTTTTTTCATCAGCTACCGAGGTTACAATACCCGAAACATCGGAGCCAAGTGTAGTTCCTAAAACAATACCAGGATATTTTCCCTCTCGAATAAACTGATCTCTTTTGTTTAAGCCGGCCGCCTTCACCTCAATCAAGACCTGCCCGCTAGAAATTTCCGGTACGGGTTTCTCTATGATTTCAATGATTCCCGGTTGTGTAAGTACGAGCGCCTTCATATGTTCAACTCAAATCAATATACCATTTTAAGAAAGTGATCTTAAACTAATGCTTAGAACGGAGCGTCTTCATCCTCATTACCCCCATTATAATTAAAACCCGATTCATCAGAAGGAGGATCTTCCTCCATGTTATCATTCAACCTGCTGCCCAAGGTGATTGTTCCGGAGTCGTTAAATTCCGGTGGTACACCTCCCACAGATGGAAAATCATTTGAGAACCCCTGAACATCCAGATCAGCGAACTTGGTAAACTTACCGATGAATTTCAGTCCAACATTCTCAAGCGAGCCGTTCCTATGTTTAGCAATAATCACTTCACCTGTGCCCTGAGTAGGCATACCACTTTCATCTTCAGTAATACCGTAATATTCAGGACGATAAAGAAACATAACCATATCAGCATCTTGCTCAATAGACCCGGATTCCCGTAAGTCTGAGAGCTGTGGCCGCTTATCTCCACCGCGTGTCTCCACTGCCCTACTAAGCTGAGATAATGCTATAACAGGCACATCTAACTCTTTAGCTATACCTTTCAACGCTCTGGAGATAGAGGCAATTTCTTGTTCTCGGTTTCCTCCGCCTTTAGAAGAATCACCTGACATTAACTGCAAATAATCTATTACGATCAGCTGCACATCATGCTGTGCTTTTAACCTTCTACATTTGGCTCTTAGCTCCAAAATGGTGAGTGCCGGGGTATCATCAATAAAAATAGGTGCGCTGCTCAGTTTATTCGTTTTATGAATAAGTTGCTGCCATTCATAATCCGCCAGACTTCCTTTTTTGATCTTTTCGCTTTCCAGCTCGGCTTCGGCAGAGATAAGGCGATTAACCAATTGCACAGATGACATTTCTAGGGAGAAAATAGCTACAGCATGGTTAAAGTCAACGGCTGCATTGCGCAAGGCTGAGACTACAAAAGCGGTTTTTCCCATCCCGGGCCTCGCAGCAATAATTACCAGATCTGATTTTTGCCAGCCTGAGGTTACCCGATCCAAAGCAGTAAACCCACTGGGCACTCCGGTCAAACCATCTTTGTGATTTTTTCTCTCTTCTAATTCATGAATAGCCTGCGCCATCAACGACCGCATACTATCATAGTTCTTCCTGATATTTGCTTCCGAAATTTCGAATAAAGAGGATTCGGTTTTATCTAACAGATGAAAGACATCGGTTGTATCTTCATAGGCATCGTGCTGAATTTCCGAGGCCACTCTGATGAGCTCTCGCTTAATAGACATCTCGGTCACTATTCGAGCATGATATTCAATATTGGCCGCAGAACTCACCTTGGAAGTCAATTCTGCAATGTAATAGGCGCCTCCGGCAAATTCTAAGGTGCCGTTTTTCCGAAGTTGATTGGCCACAGTACGCATATCCACGGGCTCTGAACTATTGAATAGATCAACAATGGCCTTGTATATTTCGATGTGGGCATCTTTATAAAAACTTTCGGGTTTAAGGATGTCTATCACAGTAGAAAGTGCATCCTTTTCAAGCATGAGCGCACCGAGAACAGCCTCTTCAAGCTCAATCGCCTGTGGTGGTATTTTGCCCAGTCCGGATGTTAGCTCTTTATTTAACCGACCTGACTTATGACCCACCCTCAAAGGCGCTGATTTGTTTTCCATTATTTACTTGAATATCTCTTTTTTCTCTTTTCCGGCCTCAAACCTAAATAGAAAATTGAGTGCATAAAAATCATGTTAGTTCAGCCTTTTAAGATCCTATGTTTACAGAATACTCGGCTATTATTTACATAGGCGAATCTTTAAAACCAGCCGATTTGTTTTTCCACAACTTTGATACAACCATGTGACCTAATTGTTGAAAACTTAGGAGAACAGTAACATAAAAATAAGTTACACACATAATTATCAACAGTAAAACCTAGCCTAAAATTTTGTTTTATTTATGGTATTTTTGGCACTCATCTAAATTCATGTAGTGAACAATTACAAGCGAATACACTTCATAGCCATAGGTGGTAGTATTATGCACAATCTTGCTATTGCTTTAAAAGAAAAAGGCTTGGAGATATCCGGTTCTGACGATGAAATCTACGAACCTTCAAAGACGAAACTAAAAGAGTCTGAGATATTACCACCGGCAGAGGGCTGGGATGCTGATCGTATCTCTCCGGATCTAGACGCGGTAATAGTAGGTATGCATGCCCGGCCTGATAATGTTGAGTTAGTCAGAGCCCAGGAAATAGGCCTTAAGGTATTTTCTTTTCCTGAATTCATTTTTGAACAGTCAAAGGATAAACAGCGCATAGTTATTGGGGGAAGTCATGGTAAAACTACTATTACTTCTATGGTAATGCATGTGCTACGCTTTTTCGATCGTAGTTTTGATTATGCTGTAGGTGCAACTGTCAAAGGATTCAAAAATACGGTTAAACTTAGTGATGCCCCCATCATTATCATTGAAGGAGACGAGTATCTGTCCTCTCCTCTGGACCCAACACCGAAGTTTCATAAATATCAGCACCATATCGGCCTGATATCCGGCGTATCCTGGGATCATATCAATGTGTTTCCATCAGAAGATGATTATGTAAAGCAATTTGAAGTATTTGCAGATAACACCCCTAAGGCAGGAACATTGATCTTTGGTGATGAGGATCCTCTCACCTCCATGATCGGTAATAAAGAAAGGGATGATGTGCACGCCATCAGTTACAAAACCCATTCACATTTAATCGATAACGGAACAACTTACCTGGTAAATGGAAAGGATAATTTTCCATTAAGAATATTTGGAAAGCATAACCTTCAGAATATCAGCGCAGCCAAAGCGGTTTTAAAAAAGGTAGGTATTGCTGACGATCAATTTTATCAAGCCATTACAAGTTTTGAAGGTGCTTCCAAACGGATGGAACTTATCTCTGAAACAGACCGGTCCGCGATATATAAAGATTATGCTCACTCACCCTCTAAGGTACGAGCCACCACCCTAGCCTTGCGTGAGCAGTATCCGGAGCGCGACCTGGTAGCTTGTCTTGAGTTGCATACTTTTAGTAGTTTGACAAAGGAATTTCTCAAACAGTATAAAGGTGCTATGAAGTTCTCTTACAAGCCTATTGTTTACTTTAACCCTGGCACTATAGCACATAAAGGTCTTGAAGCCATCACTGTTGAGGATATTTCTGGCGCTTTTGATGAGCGTAGTCTAAAGGTTTTTGATGATCAAACTAAGCTCTTAAATTACTTAAGTGACCAAAATTGGAAGGACAAAAACCTACTCATGATGACTTCTGGTACGTTTGATCATCTCGATTTCGATGCGCTAAAGGCGATCATAAACTAATTTACTCCAAGGCATATGCCCCTCAATTTAAGAAACCCGCTTACCATCTTCGATCTGGAAACAACCGGCACTAACGTAGTGACCGATCGGATTGTAGAAATATCAGTAGTAAAGTTACTACCCAATGACGAGCAGATCGTAAAAACCCATAAGATCAATCCTACAGTGCCTATACCGGTAGAAACCAGTCTTATTCACGGCATTTATGATAATGACGTTAAAGATGCTCCTACGTTTAAGAGTATTGCAAAGAGTTTGGCCAAATTTCTTGAGGGTTCGGACCTCGGTGGCTTTAATGTACTGAAGTTTGATATACCGCTGTTAGTTGAAGAGTTTTTACGGGTAGGTATAGATTTTGACGTTTCCAAAAGAAAGATAGTAGATGCTCAAAAGATCTTTCATATGATGGAGAAGCGAACATTATCTGCTGCCTATAAATTTTATTGTGATCAGACGCTGGAAGGCGCGCATAGTGCTGAAGCAGATACACTCGCGACCGCCGCGGTGATTAAAGCACAGGTTGATAGATATGACGGTCAGGATGTGTTTGACAATTTAGGAGAAAAGCTCGGTACCGTTACCTCAAGCGTAGACAGTTTGCATAAAATCAGCGCATCTAACTTGGTGGATTTAGCCGGCAGAATGGTGCTTAACAAAAACGGAGATCCCGTTTTCAACTTTGGGAAGCATAGGCATAAGTTAGTTACTGATGTTTTAAGCCGAGAGAAAGGCTATTATGATTGGATGATGAAGGGAGACTTTCCGCAAGACACCAAGAGAAAACTCACCGAAATAAAACTAAAAAACCTCTCGAAGCTGGGAGGTTAGACCCGTCTGATACAGCGCGTATTCTGTCATCTAAATAACTGATCTTGATCATATACTGAAAGGTGTTTGGTGTGTAGTCTTGTGACCAAGAAAAGCAAAGATTAAATATCCTAAAAAGTAACCCATGTCTATATATAGTGATGCACTCAGCGCAGTAAAAAGTGGAGATAACGTTTTTATTCATACTGCTTCCGCTGCACCTCAGGCACTGATAAAAGGTTTGATAGAGCGCGCTTCGGAATTAAAGAATGTAAATATATATCATTTACATACGGAGGGAGAAGCTCCCTACTGTAATATTGAGTATGAAGGCATATTCAACACCAATTCATTCTTTATTGGAGCTAACGTACGACGGGCTATCAAAGAAAATCGAGCAAGTTATATCCCTATTTTTTTAAGCGAAATACCTGCTTTATTCCGGCAAGGCATTATACCACTGGACGTAGCCTTAATTTCGGTTTCGCCCCCCGATAAACATGGTTATTGCTCATTAGGAGTATCTATTGACGCCACGTTAGCCGCAGTGGAATGCGCTAAGACGGTGATTGCCCAAGTAAATGCCAATATGCCAAGAACACATGGTAGCAGTTTAGTACATCTGAGTAAAATACATTCAAAAATTGAGCAGGATGATCCTATCCCCGAAGTACATCTGGGTACTCCGTCAGAAACTGAGCAGGCTATTGGTAAAAACGTTGTAGAACTCATTGAAGATGGCGCCACCTTACAAATGGGCATTGGAGCTATACCTAATGCGGTATTGAGTGAGCTCAGCGGACATAAAGATCTGGGTATACATACTGAAATGTTTTCAGATGGTATTCTTCCGCTTGTAGAAAGCGGAGTGATCAACGGCCGCTTAAAAAAGAAGCATCCAGGCAAAATTGTATCCTCTTTTGCCGTGGGTACGCAAAAGCTGTATGATTTTATGGATGATAATCCGTTAGTAAATATGCACGACTGCGCTTACGTAAACGACACGGCTGTGATTCGGAAAAACCCTAAAGTGACAGCTATAAACAGTGCTATTGAAATAGATATTACCGGCCAGGTATGCGCAGACTCCATCGGAAGATATATGTATTCAGGAGTTGGCGGCCAAATGGACTTTATTAGAGGCGCTTCTCTTTCTAAAGGAGGTAAAGCCATCATAGCCTTACCATCCATTACAAGAAGAGGCGAAACCAGAATAGTACCGGTGTTAAAGGAAGGTGCAGGTGTAGTCACCACCAGGGCACACGTACATTATGTAGTCACCGAATACGGCATTGCTCACCTTTATGGCAAATCATTAAAACAAAGGAAACAACTTTTAATAAATATAGCTCATCCTGATCATAGAGATGCACTGGAGGAAAGCTTCATGACTTTAACGAAATAGAAGGTGAGTATGATTTAATCTAAGAGGCTATTTATTACTATTATAATATTTCATGGCCTCCGGCATAGCTGCATTTAAGTCTTTAATACGGGTATCCGGATTAGGATGAGTGGATAAAAACTCTGGAGGACGCTCTCCTCCTGCATTCGCATTCATCCGGGTCCAGAATTTGGGTGCTTCTTGTGGGTTATACCCTGCTATAGCCATAAAGATCAGTCCAATCTTATCCGCCTCAGATTCGTGTGTTCTTGAAAACTTAAGCATACCCAACTGTGAACCTACCCCGACAGACTGCATAAATATTTGCTGTGTCAAAGTAGGGTTAGAGCCCATAGCCGCTCCTACCGTACTCAATCCCAAATTAGTGACTAAGCCTTGACTCATCCTTTCCCGGCCGTGGTTGGCTATAGCATGAGCGACTTCATGTCCCATAACCACCGCTACGCCAGTTTCTGTCTTACAGATGGGCATTATACCAGTGTAAAACGCAACTTTACCTCCGGGCATACACCAGGCATTTACCGTTTCTGATTCAATTAAGTTAAAGCTCCAATCGTAACCGGTTAATTGATCTTCAGCTCCTATTTCTTTCATGTACTGCTCGGCCGCTAGCTTTATTTTCTCACCAGATCTTTTCACCATCCGAGTCCATTCTTGATTGTTCGATAGCTTATTTTCTCTTAGCACCTGCTCATATTGTTGGAAACTCATGGGTAAAATTTCCGAATTACTTACCAGGTTCAATTGCCTACGTCCAGTTACAGGAACAGTGGCACAGCTATAAATGATAAAGCCAACTAAAATTCCAAGAATTATTTTTTTAAGCATTGCCTTATTTAATTAGCATTTTCCGTTTTAGGGTAAGACAAATCTAACCACTTTTGTAGAGTAGTGTAACTTGTATATAACAAAGTTAAAATACCCGATAATGAAAATATTAGCTATTGGAAGAAATTATACAGAGCACATAAAAGAGCTGAATAATGAGCGTCCTGAAGAGCCGGTGATTTTCACAAAGCCGGATACGGCACTTCTAAAAAACAATGCCCCCTTTTATTATCCTGATTTTTCTAAAGACATTCACTATGAAGTGGAGCTAGTGCTTAAGATAAGCAAAGAAGGAAAAAATATAGAGGAAAAATTTGCGCCGAAGTACTACGATGAAATAGGTATAGGCATCGATTTTACGGCAAGAGATTTGCAACAAAAAGCAAAAGAAAAAGGGTTGCCTTGGGCATTAGCTAAAGGTTTTAATGGTTCAGCACCAGTTTCTGAATTTATGAATAAACAGGATTTTATAGATCTGGGTAATATTAATTTCAGTTTAGCGGTGGATGATCAGATTAAACAAAATGGAAACACCTCTATGATGCTATTTAGTTTTGATTATATAGTCTCGTATTTATCAAGATTTATCACCCTTAAAAAGGGTGACCTGATTTTTACCGGCACTCCCGCTGGTGTGGGTCCTATTTCAATTGGCGAAAGATTAACGGCGTTTATAGAAAATAAAAAATTTCTGGAGTGTGAGATTAAATAATCTGGCAGTAACAATTTTCTTATTAGGACTCAGCTTGAGTAGTCCTGCTCAAATGGATAATAGTTTAGACATCAATAATGATAATGACTATTATCTATTTCCCATAAACCCTGGCGTTCAGAATACCCTGGCTGGAACCATGGGTGAATTACGGTCGTCCCATTTTCATTCGGGTATTGATATTCGAACGGGAGGACGTACCGGGCTTGCCGTACACGCCGCAGCCGGTGGATATATTTCTCGAGCGGCTGTATCCCCTACAGGATATGGTAATGCCCTATACATTCAGCATCCTAATGGTGAAACTACGGTATACGCTCATTTGGAAAAGTTTGAAGGTCCAGTAGCGGATTACGTTCGAAAAGAACAATACCGAAGAAAGCGTTTTAAAGTAAACTTATACTTTCGAAAAGATCAGTTTAAAATAAATCGGGGAGACACCATAGCTTGGTCGGGAAATAGTGGCTCATCGGGAGGTCCCCACCTTCACTTTGATATTCGCGATAAAAATCAAAGGCCTTTGAATCCGCTAAAATATGAGTTTGAGGAAGTAGTGGATCGGACACCTCCGGTTGCCTCAATACTTGCGGTTAAAACCATGGATATTGACTCGCGCGTAGCGGGTGAATTTGGTCGTAAAAAATATGCCCTGAAGAGAGTAGGAAATAATTATGTTATAAATGAACCTATTTATGCGGTGGGTAATCTGGGTTTTGAACTACTCGCCCATGA
>JBCCSU010000125.1:0-13329 GCA_039199635.1 Bacteroidota bacterium
CTCTAAAACAGCCCCAAGCCCATCCCCTGAAGCATCGCACACAACCCTTGTTTTCCGTCCCGGGTCAAAATGATAACCAAATCAACAAAAAACGGCCTTGAAGTTTTTTTCAAGGCCGTTTTTTATTTCTCTTTTTTAAACGCGGAGTTAAAAGCACTTTTTAGTTCATCTCCTGCTCTCCTTAAATTCGTTTCCACTTCATCGATTCTGTCCTGGTGTTTTTCTTTAAAATTTGAAAACTCATCTTTTAATTTATTGCCGCTCTTTTTTAATTCTTCAATCCGATCAGAATATTCACCTTCAGCGTGAGAGCCAGCTTCTTTCAGGTCGGCTAGTAATTCATCTATTTTCTTACCTATTCTTTTAAAGGCTTTTTCTGCCTTTCCTTCTGGTTTTCTTCCCATTACATAAAATATTTAGTTACTAAAGCTTACGTTTTTTGATCTTAAAAGTTGAATGTGATTTGCTAGTTTAAAGTCAGGGCATGGATAATAACTCATTAACTCAATCATACCCAAAGTTCAGAATTATTTGTGTGTAAAAATGCACTGAAAGAGTTAGGAGTTTTGAGAATCACTATGAGTGTTTCTAAGGATAAGGTTCATTCCACTTTTTATATTGATCTTTGCTTTACCATGAAACACCTACTGCGCTATCTATGGTTTGCACTTATGATAAGCACTTTTTTGTGTTGTGCATCCACGCAAAAAAAGAACGGTAAATTGAAGAAGGGTAAGCCCATACCCTGTCCTGTTAAAGACTGCTAAATGAAAAAGATAGTAATAGCAATTGATGGATATTCCGCATGTGGGAAGAGCTCCACAGCGAAAGAAGTAGCTAAAACCCTGGGCTACCATTACATAGATACTGGTGCTATGTATAGAGCAGTCACCCTTTACTTCCTGCAACATCACGTCACTATTACAAACCATAAAGAAGTGTATAAGGCGCTAAACAATATTCAAATTGATTTCCGAAGGAGCGGCGGGAAAGTAAACAGTGATACTTGTCTTAATGGCCTTAATGTGGAACACGAAATAAGAACCATGAAGGTGTCTAATTATGTGAGCCAGGTGAGTAGCATCAAAGAGGTACGTGAGAACATGGTAAGTCAGCAGCGAAGACTGGGAAAAAGAAAAGCTGTAGTAATGGATGGTAGAGATATAGGTACGGTGGTTTTCCCAGAGGCAGAACTAAAAGTTTTTATGCTTGCCGACGTAAATGTACGGGCCGAGAGAAGACAAAAAGAACTTTTCGATAAGAAAGAGGTTATAAGCATTGATAAGATCGTTGAAAATATAAAAATGAGGGACAAACTAGATACTTCCAGAGCTGAGAGTCCGCTAAGACAAGCTTCGGATGCTATCGTAGTTAATACCACATTTATGACGCTAGAGGAACAGGTTAATGAAGTGGTAAATTTAGCTTTGAATAAGATTCTAATCTGAATTGATTTAAAATCTTAGACAAGCTAAAAAGCAGTGTAGTTAATCTTAACAAATAACGTATTCAATTTTAATAGTAGCGAAAATTATTATTATTTTTGTTACACATTAGAATAGGTAAATCTGAATTTTTAAATAAATATGTCTAAATCAATTAGGCTAAAAAAAGGCTTTGATATTAGTCTTGCAGGTAAAGCAAATTCCACAGTAGTGGAAGCTGATCAGCCTGAAACGTTCGCCATTAAGCCCACTAATTTTCATGGAATTTTAAGGCCAAAACTAACGGTTGCTGTCGGTGATAACGTGAAGGCGGGTACCCCTATTCTCTTTGATAAAAAAAACGAGCGAGTTAAGCACGTGGCTCCTGTTAGTGGGGAGATTGTAGACATAAAAAGAGGAGAGAAGAGAAAGCTGTTAGAGGTAGTAATTCTAGCAGACAAGCAAATAGAGTACGAGAAGTTTAAAAGTCACTCTGTTTCTGAACTGGCTTCTCTATCTAAGGAGCAGGTGATAGAACAAATGTTAGAAGGTGGCGTTTGGCCGCATTTGGTTCAGCGCCCTTACGGTATCATCGCGGAGGCAGATGCATCTCCGAAGGCTATATTTATTTCAGCTTTCGATAGCCATCCATTGGCCCCTGATTATAATTTACTTTACAAAGGGCAAGATCAGTATTTCCAGGCCGGTCTCGATGTCCTGAAGAAGTTGACACCAGGTACGCTACATTTAAATGTAAACGCTAAGAGTGAGGTGGCCCCTATCTTTGAACACGCTAAAAATGTACAGATCAATAAATTTTCCGGTCCGCACCCAGCTGGCAATGTAGGGATCCAAATTCATCATCTTGATCCCATTAATAAAGGAGAACTAGTATGGACTATTCAACCTCAGGGAGTGATACAAATTGGAAAATTGTTTTTAGAAGGTAAACATGATGCCTCAAAAACGATTGCCTTAACGGGTTCGGAAGTTAAAACACCTCAATACTATAAGACATATACCGGAGCGTCCATCAAGAAGTTTGTTGCGAATAACTTAAATAGTGATCATGTTAGGTTTATCACCGGTAACGTATTAACAGGCGAAAAAATTGATGCGGACGGGCACATAGGGTTCTTCGATAACCAAGTAACGGTAATTCCGGAAGGTGATTATTACGAGTTATTTGGTTGGATAAAGCCAACTACAGATAAAATAAGTTTTCAGCGTGCTTTTGGGCTGCTTTCCTTTCTTAATCCGAACAAGGAATTTGTGGCAGATACAAATAATAGAGGTCAGGAAAGAGCTTTTGTTCAAACAGGAGTATTCGAACAAGTGCTTCCTATGGATGTGCTGCCCACACATCTAATTAAGTCTATTCTGGCTCAAGATTTTGATGAAATGGAAGCTTTAGGAATCTACGAGGTAGTGGAAGAAGATCTTGCATTATGTGAGTTTGTAGATGTATCAAAGCACGATATACAAGATATTATAAGAGAAGGTTTGGATTTAATGCAGTATAGCTAATTCTAAGATTAAACGTTTATGAAGTTTTTAAGAGATGCCTTAGATAGTGTTAAACCACATTTTGAAAAAGGCGGGAAGTGGGAGAAGTTTTATTATATCTATGAAGCGCATGATACGCTTTTATTTGCACCCAAAGAGACAACTAAAGCTACAGGTGTACAAATAAGAGATGCTATTGACATGAAACGATTGATGATGACGGTCATTATATCGTTGATTCCATGTTTGCTCTTTGCCATTTACAATACAGGTCTGCAGCATTATTGGGCTATAGGACAGCCCGATGCTGGAATAATGGATATTATATTAGTAGGATTGATCCAGGTAATACCCATTGTGGCCGTTTCATATATTTCCGGATTAACCGTGGAATTTATTTTTGCCACTATTAGAAAGCATGAGGTGAATGAAGGCTTTTTGGTTTCCGGTATGCTGATTCCTTTAGTTATGCCTCCGGATATTCCCCTTTGGCAAGTGGCATTAGCTACCGTATTTGCGGTAATTATCGCTAAAGAAGCGTTCGGTGGAACAGGTATGAACATCCTGAACGTAGCCTTGACCGCAAGAGCATTCCTTTATTTCGCCTATCCAGGGGATATTTCCGGTGATGTTTGGTCGTACATCGGATCGGGTAACCAGGCGGTGGCTGGTTTTACCGGAGCTACTCCGTTGTCTATAGGCGCAGAAGCGATTACGAATGGCGAAAATGTAGTAGCCTCACTAAATGCTTATGGAGCAGGCTGGGCGGATGGTATTTTTAGTTTCTCAAATTTGTTTATGGGTTTCTATCCGGGTTCTATCGGTGCTACCTCAGTTTTGATGTGTTTAATAGGTGCCGCTATCTTGATAGCCACCGGAGCGGGCAACTGGAAGATCATTTTGAGTGTTTTCTTAGGTGCTTGGGGTATGGGTTTAGTTTTTAATGCGATAGGTGCGAATGCTTTTATGGAGTTGCCGGCGCATTATCATTTGGTTATAGGAGGAATGGCCTTCGGAGCCATCTATATGGCTACCGATCCGGTTAGTGCATCACAAACAGAAACTGGTAAATGGATCTACGGTATATTGATAGGTGTTTTAACCGTATTGATTCGGGTTTTCAATCCAGCATATCCCGAGGGTATCATGCTTGCCATTTTGTTTATGAATGTGTTTGCACCCCTCATCGATTATTATGTAGTGAACGCTAACAAGAAAAGGAGGTTACAACGTGCAACAGTCTAACGCTTATATCATCATCTTTACTGCGGTAATGACAATTATCGTTGGTGGTTTATTATCACTCACATCCCAGGGTTTAGCTCCTGCGCAGAAGAAATCCATTGAATTAGATACAAAAACTCAAATTCTTTCTTCCGTAATGGACCGTGATCAACTGGCTAAAATGAAGCCGGATGAAATTTTGAATATGTACAACTCTCGGATTACGTCCCTTGTTGTAGATATCAATGGTAAGGAAATCGAAAAGAACGAGAAGGGTGAAGAAATGGTGGCTGAAGAAGTCAGTATTCTTAAAAATTACAAAATAGATCCTGCTGAAAGGCAATACCCTGTTTTTAAATTCATGAACGAATCGAATCCTGATAAAGTGGACGCATACATTCTTCCACTTTATGGAGCGGGCCTCTGGAACGCCATATGGGGGTATGTGGCCTTAGAGTCAGATTTGAATACGATTACCGGGGCATCTTTTGATCATACTGGTGAAACTCCGGGACTAGGTGCTAGAATCAGTAGTCCTGAAATTCAAAATCGTTATGTAGGTAAAAAAGTTCGTAACGATAATGGCGATATTGTATCAGTGGATATGGTAAAGGGTGAAGGCAACAGTAACCTTAGTGAGCATGAAGTAGATGGTATGTCCGGTGCTACCATCACAGGTAGAGGTTTAAATGATATGCTGGAAGCGTATTTAAATCATTATGAAAACTACTTTGAAACCGTGAAGAACGGTGCAACTGCCAAACTTTAAAAAATAATATAGGTTTTTGAATAACGACCCAACATTAAAAATATGAGTACTGAAACTCTTGAAAAAACCGAAGAGGTAGCCGTAGCCAAAAAGCCGGCAGAAGCCTTATTATCCAAAAGAAGGAAGGCATTTATCACAGATCCCTTAAATGAGGACAATCCTATTACCGTTCAGGTATTAGGTATTTGTTCTGCGTTAGCAGTAACGGTGAAAATGGAACCTACTTTGATCATGTCGATTGCGGTGGTTTTTGTGATTGTGTTTGCTAATCTTATTATTTCGTTGATCAGGAATTTGATTCCTAATAGAGTCCGAATTATTGTCCAGCTTGCCGTAATAGCCACGTTGGTAACTTTAGTCAGTGAGGTGCTAAAGGCTTATAATTATGAAATGTATAAAGTGCTGGGTGCTTTTGTTGGACTGATCATTACTAATTGTATTGTAATGGGTCGTTTGGAAGCATTCGCTATGGGCAATAAGCCTTATGATTCTATTCTTGATGGAATAGGAAGCGGTTTTGGCTATGCGTGGATTATCCTAGCCGTAGCGTTTTTTCGTGAGTTATTTGGTTCAGGTTCAGTTTTCGATTTCAAAGTGTTCGAGGCAATCGGTATTGCTAACTTCCCAACTAATGGATTAATGGTAGACTCCATCGGTGCCTTTGTGGTGTTGGGTGTTTTAATATGGGTGCAGCGTGCGAAAACAGGATACGTAGAACATAATTAATAAAGAAGAATGGATTTATTAAGCTTAGGTATTAAGGCGGTATTCATCGATAATATGATATTCGCTTATTTCTTAGGAATGTGCTCCTTTCTGGCAGTATCCAAAAAAGTGACTACGGCTATAGGATTAGGAATGGCAGTGGTCTTTGTATTGACAATTACAGTGCCTATCAATTGGTTACTACAGGAGTTTATATTGAGAGAGGGCGCACTAGTATGGTTGAACGCAGGTTTTTCAGAGATTAACCTTGAATTTCTTCAATTCATTATGTTCATTGCCATTATTGCAGGCATGGTGCAACTAGTGGAAATGGTAGTAGAAAAAGTTTCACCAGCGCTTTATGGTTCTCTGGGGATTTTCTTACCCTTAATCGCAGTGAATTGCTCCATCTTGGGAGGGTCATTGTTTATGGTGCAAAGAGACTATACCATTGCAGAAGCATCCGTATTTGGTTTCGGATCAGGTCTGGGTTTTGCCCTGGCCATTATTGCACTTTCAGCAATACGTGAAAAACTAAAGTACTCTAATGTACCAGATGGTTTAAAGGGATTAGGTTTAACCATGTTGATCACAGGGCTTATGGGTATAGCTTTTAAGTCTTTTATTGGCATAGCCATTTGATTGAATAGGATCAATTACATTTTCAATTGGCGTTCTCTTGGGAACGCCTTTTTTGTTCTATTGATTTGATATGTCCTTAATATATGCATTAGACCTTTTAGGTACGTTTGTGTTCGCTATTAGTGGACTTAGATTAGCCGCGAAGAAGGATATGGATCTGTTCGGTGCTGTTGTAGTGGCATTTGTAACCGCGGTAGGTGGCGGCACTACCCGGGATATGTTAATTGGTAATACGCCCGTATCCTGGATGCAGGACATTGCTTATCCCATAGCAATATTGGCTGCGCTTCCTTTTACACTACTCTTTAAAAAGTATATCGTAAATCTCAAACGAACATTCTTCATCTTTGATACTATCGGTATTGCTCTATTTACCATAAGTGGTATGCAAAAAGGACTTATGTTTGATCTCCATCCGTCACTGGCTATGGTCATGGGGATGGTATCAGCAACCGTAGGAGGTGTGATTCGTGATATCCTCTG
The DNA here is from genome assembly GCA_039199635.1 of Bacteroidota bacterium. Taxonomy (GTDB): domain Bacteria; phylum Bacteroidota; class Bacteroidia; order Cytophagales; family Cyclobacteriaceae; genus Fulvivirga. Next base: position 6,754 of record JBCCSU010000125.1, read on the forward strand.
TAATGAAATTCCGCTGATCTTCAGAAAAGAGATTTACGCGACTGCTTGTCTCTTAGGAGCCCTTGTTTATTACCTTTTAGATGCCTATTCGAACCTACCCAATGATTGGTCATACATAATCACCGTGATAGTGATCATTGCCGTAAGGATATTGAGTATAAAATTCCGTTGGTCCTTACCTAAGATGAGGTAGAGTGTCTCTTGAATTAAGGTCTTTCTATTTCGTCCTGTTAATATAGTTATTCATCATAAACAATAGTGTAACCTCGGATGCCATGTTCATGGCTATCCATACCGCTTTCTTCGTGTTCTTTAGATACACGAATCCCTGAAATTTTATCCATTACAAAAAAGATTAGAAATGCCGATATGAAAGCTGCCGCTCCGCAAACTGCTACTCCTATAAGCTGATTTAGAAATGTATGACTTGGGTCATTTGAAAATAGACCAACGGCTAGAGTACCCCAGATTCCGCAAACTAAATGAACGGATACGGCACCGACTACATCATCCAAATGAAATTTATCCAGAGTGACAGCAGACAGTACAACCAAAATACCAGCGATGAAACCTACTAGCAATGCCAGATTTGGATTAATGACATCTGCACCTGCCGTTATACCTACTAACCCTGCCAGTAAACCGTTTAACACCATGCCTAGATCTAATCTCTTAAAAACAATGAATCCCGTTACCAATCCGCCCAAAGCACCAGTGCAAGCGGCTAATGACGTAGTGACTAAAACAAAAGAAGTTGCGCCGGGGTCTGCGGATAATACGGAACCCCCATTAAAACCAAACCAACCTAGCCACAGTAAGAAAACTCCTATTACGGCCAATGGTACACTTGACCCAGGTTTATCAATTACTTTTCCGTTCACGTATTTCCCTATTCTTGGACCTAAAACAATGATGCCTGCTAATGCGCCCCACCCTCCAACGGAGTGAACCAGAGTACTTCCGGCAAAATCATAAAAACCCATATCATCAAGAAAACCATACCCCCACTTCCAGCTGCCGATTATTGGATAAACTACGCCTACGAAGATGAGTGTAAAAAGTAGGTATGAGGTTATTTTGATCCTTTCTGCAACGGCTCCTGAAACTATAGTAGCGGCAGTGGCTGCAAACATGGCTTGAAACAAAAAATCCGTCCAATAGGTGTATCCACCGGAGTCTGCATATTCAGGAGTAAGTCCGTTTTCTGGAAGTGTCAGGAACCAACCTGCAAAACCAAACCATTCATCTCCGGCACCTTGAACAAAACCAGGATACATGAGATTAAAACCCATGATAAAAAAGGTAATGATACCGATAATAGGGGTTAGCGTATTTTTAAATAGAATGTTTACCGTGTTTTTCGCTTGACCAAAACCAGCCTCTACGCCAGCAAAGCCTAGGTGCATGATGAAAACAAGCGCGGTACACACCATCATCCAAACGTTACTGGCCGTAAGAATGGTGTCTGCCATATTTGGCGCATTTGTAACTGCAGTCAGCACGCTGGCTTCGGCGAGTTCAGAACTCGAAACTAATAGATTGAGGTAACTGAAGTATTCAAGCATAATAGTAGTGGTTGGATCTCGTATTTTGAGATTTTGAAATCGATTTAAAGAACAAATAAACTTATGAGCAATAACATAGACAAACTACTTAGCATATTTTTTAAGCCTCATTTTACCGTATTGGCAGTATTAAAGTAATTATAGGAGCAAAAATTGACCATATTTCGGATAATAAGTGTAAAAGACATAAGGTTTGATCCTAATTCGTACGATTGTAATCATGGTATTTAAGTATTTAGCTGTAAGATATTTTCTAGCGATTTGTAACCTTTTTACTCATTGAGGGTAACCAAGTCAATACATTTAAAAGACAAGTTGATAGTTGATGATTATCTCAGATGAAACGCTCATGGAGCAGGTTCGAAGTGGAAACTTGAGAAGAGCGGCAGAGCTTTTTGATAGGTACAACAAGCCAATTTATAATTTTTTCGTTCGCCTCACCCTGGACCGTGACCTGAGCAATGATTTAACACAAAATGTTTTCCTTCGAATGCTGAAGTATCGAAAGACTTATCAAATAGGTAAACCCTTTAAGGCGTGGATATATCAAATGGCTAGAAATATTCACGCAGATCATTACCGAAAGAATAAAGCTAGATTTTCAGATGTACAAGATATTAATCAAGTGGATACTCAGCTTGCCGGATTTGAAGACAGAATAGTTCAAGATGAACGTGAAAAGCTGCTTTATGTATCGCTGTTTAAGCTAAGCGCAGAACAAAGAGAAATTCTAATACTCACTCGTTTTCAGCAAATGAAGCATGAAGAAGTAGCCACAGTAATGGATATCAGTGTTGCTAATGTAAAGGTGAGGGTTCACCGGGCAATGCATAAATTGAAAGAGACCTATTTGGAATTAGAAAAGATATAGGATATGGATGATAAAATGAAAGAGCTGATTATAGATTATATAGATGGTAATCTCAATGGGGAGCTGGAAGACTTTGTAAAAAAACGCATGCAAAAAGACGCCGGTTTGGCCGCTGAGTATCAAAAGTTGAAGGACCTTTCAGAAATGATGCTAAATGCCAGTGATTATGAGCCGGATTCTATCGGTAGAGATAACTTTTTGTTAGCGATAGAAGAAGAGCTTGAGTCAATGCCAAATAAGAAGGAAAAGAGACCTACACTTATTTCATGGGATTTGGCTTGGAAGGTGGCTGCTGCTGTTTCTTTAGTGGTTATATCGGTTATGATAAGTCGTGAATTGGAGACAGGTAGCCGTGAAAAATCGCAGTTAGCAGAACTCAAACAGGAAATGGAAGAAACCAAGAGTCTGGTTCTTTCATCACTCAAGAACACCACCTCAGCCAGTGCCAGGTTAAATGGTGTAAACGTAGCCTATGAAAAAGAGTCTGTAAGTGAAGAGGTAATTCAAGTCCTGATTAAAACAATGAATGAGGATGAGAACGTCAACGTAAGACTTGCCGCGGTAAAAGCATTAGCTAAATTCAGTGCAGAACCTGGTGTTACTCAGGCGTTAGTAGACGCATTGGGTAATCAAAAAGAGGCACTTGTTCAGATAGCCCTGATCAATCTAATGGTAGAGTTAAAAGAAAAAGGAGCCCTATTAAGATTGGAAAAAATCATAGAAGATGAACGAACCTTAGACGCTGTAAAAGATGAAGCGCACATGGCGGTATTTAAATTGTCATAAATATAGAATTCAAATAAAATAAATAGGATAACAATTAAACAATAGAAAAATGAAATACGACTTCAAAAAATCACTGATGGTCTTGCTAATGGTATCAGTAACTACCATCGGTTTTACACAACATAAAATTGCCATGAGTTCGGGGGTAATCGAATTTCACGAACTAATGAACGTAGAAGTGGAAGGGTATAATGGAAACGAAATCATTCTGGAAACAGCATCAAGCTATAAAATTCCTGAACGTGCTAAGGGTTTACGCCCTGTAAATAGCTTAGGAATGAAAGATAATACCGGTGTAGGGCTGGCGGTCAAAAATGAATCAAAAGATTATCTAATCGTCTACCAAATATCGAGTAACTCCGATGCAAAATACGAAGCTAAAGTGCCTAAAGGAGTGATAGTTAAATATGTGAATTCATCTATCCATGGAGATCTTTTTAGAGCCAGTAATATTGCAACTGAACTAGATGTAAAAACGCATGGCGGTGACATTAAGTTAGAGAATGTGACAGGTCCATTATCGGCTAATTCGGTTCATGGAAATATTGAGGTAATTTTTACTTCTATCAATCAAAAGCTACCGGTATCAGTAGCTTCAGTACATGGTGATGTGGATGTGGCGGTTCCAGGCGGCACTAATGCAGATCTTAGCATAAAAACTTCATGGGGGGAGGTATATTCTGATCTTGATATTGAGGTGGAGAAAAACGATGGGATGACCGTATATGGGGCTAAGGAAATTTACGGCAAGTTAAATTCCGGAGGCGTAGATATGGCCATCAGCTCTACACATGGAAATGTTTATCTAAGAAAAAAATGATCATGAAAAAGCGAACTGCCTATTTCATGAAGCAGCTATCTGTTCGGTTAACTATGTTCTTAGTCATATTTATCCTTTGCTGTAAAGTAGAAGCTCAGAAGAGTATTGAAAAGACTTTTGAGCTTCAAGGTAAGCAAAAAGTAGAGATGAGTTTTAAATGGCCTAAACTCATTAAAATTTACAACTGGGATGGGGCCAATATAAAAGTTAAAGGTTCGGTGTTGATCAACAATGGTAACCACGACGATTCTTTTCAATTAAGATCAAAGCTTGAGAGTGATAGATTAGACATAACATCGAACATCTTAAATATCGATGACATACCTAAACGCATCTTAATCAAAAAAGACGGTATGAGCTATTACTTTAATACTGATAATTGGAATGATCCCGAGGTTCAAAAATTTATGAATGAAGAGGGTGGAAGAAATAATTCATACGTTACTTCCGGAGTTATCAAAGAGATTGAATTAGAAATATTTGTTCCCAAAGGTGTGGAGGTAATTGTTAATGCAAAATATGGTCTGGTAGAGATTAATGAAATAGAAAATCAGATAATGGTAGACGCTAAATATGGAGGTATTGATATGGCCTTTGGTAGCTTTAAAAAACAACTGGAAGCAAAAACCCGGTATGGTGAAATCTATTCTAATTTGCCGTTTGAGCTTGAAAGTAATCGAAAAGATTTCAATCACGATAGCAAGTGGACCATTGTAACTTACGGGAAGGACTCCAAAAATGCGACCCTAGAATCGAAGTACGGGAATGTTTTTTTACGTCAAAAAAGGGGGAGCTAGCTACTCTTCCTTTTTTATCAATTCATTAGCCTCATCGATGGCAGATAGCATTTCATCTTTTACCTCACTTATTTTCACTCTTTCGCTCTTATAATATTCCAATACTTTTTTACTATCTTTTTCATCGTCCTGCGGTTTAAAATTCCGCATCCAGTTCATCATAGCTTCATCAGCTTTATTTAATTTCCCGATGGTATTTTCGAGTGCTGCGATCTTAATATCCTCAGGGTTTGATTCCCTCAAAGTATCAAGTTGCTCCTGAAGCTTACCTTTGGCCTTCATTATATCATCCATTTTTGGCATTACTTCGTCATGAATTTCAATAACTTCATCGTAAAGCGCCTGCAATTTTTGCTGTTCTTGAGGCATGTCTGCTTTTGCCTCAGTTTCTTGCTGTTTCTCGTTTTGCCCCCCACAAGAAGCAATAAGCAGTATAGCTGAAAATAATAAGCTCAGTTGGACCCGTTTCATATACTTTGGATTTAAGTCAAAACTAGATAGAATATGATTTTCTTACAAGATACTAAGATCATAAACATGGAAATGGAATTGAGTTTTGAGCTCGAAATTTAGTCTTAGACATGAATAATTTGCTGAATTCTAAGAAGTTATCTATCTTGGCTTAATGATATACTCGTCCTGAATTAATAATTTCAGGTTTTTTGCGAGGTTATTATTTTTTAAACTTGAAAACCATGGAACCGCTAAAAGTTTCAGGAAACCTAAAGGTATTATTTTTATGCTTGTTCTTTTTCTCCTTTGGATTCGGAAAATACCCAGAGTCAACGATCAATCATACAAGTACAGAAAATAGCTATGTAGTTATAGGTGCTTTTAGTTTTGAAAAGAATGCCGTACGCTTTACTTCATACGCACAAGACAAAGCACTGGAAGCTGTTTACGAGATTAATCCTGGTAGAAATCTTTTTTACGTATACGTTTTTGTTTCTGAAGACAGAAATGAAGCAAATAGAGAACTTTTTAAAGTTCGAGGGACTCATCCTGAGTTTAAAGATGCATGGGTATACGAAGGGCAACTGGGAAGTGCTTCGTTAAATAATCTAGAAGACGAGTCCGGTGACTTAAGGGCAATGACCTCGGAAATAACTATTTCCAGGCAGATTCAAGAGCCGAACACAAATACTGAAGAGTATGTGCCATCCGTTCAGTCTACAGAGATGAGCGATGAGAAGGGCAAGAACACTACCGAGAAGAGCGAAACTGCCAGCATTGATACACCAAATACTGTTGAAGAAACAGGTTTAGTCAAAGAGGAAGGTATCCATAATTTTTATTTTAATCTACTCAATGCCAAACGGTTGAAAGAGGTAAAGGGTAGGGTAAAGGTGATTGATCCTGAACGCGCTAAGCAACTTATGGTGGCCAAATCACATGAGATAGTCCAGGTAAGAGAACCAAACAATGGAACGAATCGGATCAAGGTAGCTTCTGATATTTTTGGGTTTAAAGAAGTTCAGTATACCATAGATCTTGATAATCCTGTTACCGATTCAACCAGCACTTTTATAGAAACTATTGGTGATTCTATAATCGTGAACTTTGAGCTTGAGCGATATAAAAAAGGAGATGTACTTGTAATGTATAATGTCTACTTTTTCCGTGATGCTGCTATTATGAAGAATGAATCTATCTATGAACTAAATAGTTTGCTAGATATGCTCCAGGAAAATGAAAAATATAAAGTTCGAATACACGGTCATACTAATGGGAATTCAC
>JBCCSU010000126.1:0-13267 GCA_039199635.1 Bacteroidota bacterium
CCTTGCCATTGGTGTGGAATATTTTGCCTACCGGGGTCTGCCCAGGTATCCGAATAGTGTAGCGTTAACCATAGTTTGAACCCTTTGGCTTTTAGTGTCTCAGAAAATGCTTTTACTTCAGCAAATCCTGAATGCTCATTTTTAGGGTCTACCCAAATCCTTAAACGAATAGTGTTAATTCCATTTTCTTTAAGAATATCTAAAAATGGCTTTTGATTTCCTTCCAAATCAAAATACAAGTGAGCCGACTTTGATATCTCAGGATAACTGGAAATATCGACCGCAGATATTCCCTCATAGTTAACCGGAAGATTAGGTTGGTCTTGGTTACAAGAAATAAGCACTAGAAGCATCCAAATCTCTGATAGATGCCTTAAGTTCTTCAACTTATTGACAGTATGAAAAAGATGATTTATAATGTTATCCTATCTTATTTAAGCTATCACTTTATTGAGGTTTTGATCCCCATGCCATTTCTCTAACCTGGCATTCATCATACCAAACCAAAGAGGTGGAACTAAAGCAATCAAGATCATAGTAGAGTACCCAGCTGGCAGTTGTGGGCTTTCATGGTAATGATCTAACACCTGGTAACGCTTAATAGCGTTGGCATGGTGGTCGGAATGACGCTGAAGCTGGAAGAGAAAAAAGTTGCTGACTACATGACTAGAGTTCCAGGAGTGTATTGGTGTAACCCGTTCATATCGGCCAGGACTTACTTCTTTTCGCAGTATCCCATAATGCTCTACATAGTTGACCAGTTCCAATAGAGTGAAGGCCAAAATGCTTTGAACGAAAAAGAAAATGGTTACACTCCAAATTATAGTACCAGCTATGAAACTGAAAGTAGTAGTCATTGCCGCAGCAAAAAGCACGGGTAACAGCGTAAACCAAATCATAGCATTGTTAAGATTGAATGCCGACTTTCCTTTTCTTTTTAATCGCTCAGTTTCCAAATGCCAGGCGTGTGCATAACCTTTTACCACGGATCGTACCCAGAATGCATAAAAATTTTCATTTTTTCTAGAGGTGGCAGGATCTGCCGGGGTACCAATAAGCACGTGATGACCTCGATTGTGTTCTATGTAAAAGTGCATATAAGACACTGTCATGAGCAAGAGCTTACTGTAGAATCTTTCTAGTGAAGCTTTTTTATGACCAAGCTCGTGTGCCACGGTAATCCCTATTCCTCCGGTAACGATAGCAAAGCTCAATGTAAAGCCAACCCATTCTGTCCAGGTGCTGAGCGCTCCCATAGCCACAACATAACATCCCCAGATAACGAACCCGACTTGAAATAAAGCCCAAATGTAGGTGATGAAACGGTAGTAGAGTTCGTTTGAAATAACTGAAGCTCTTTCTTTAGAAAGATTGGTAGTGTCAATACCAAAGAGTTGGTCTACTACAGGCAGGATTACAAATGCGTGGATAACCGCCATATAATTCCACCAACCTCCCAGATAATACCCACTAATGACAAGTGCCGGAAACAAAAAGGCACTAAAAAATCCCAACTTCTTAATTGCAGTCATAAGTTAAAAATAACTAAAAATGGAAAACTTGATGAGTTTTGAGAACACGTTTTTCATTACTCTGACCTAAACAGTAAGTCCGATCAGCTTAAAAATTGACTTAATAAGCAGAAATAGATGGGGCGTTCTTAACAGAAGTAGTTCGAATCCTATTCGCAAGTTATAGCGCTAAAATCTGTAAGGGCAGTAGCCTCATTTTGCGAGTACACATCTGGCTGGAACAATAAGAATTTGTCAATGGCGTGACCCTTTGAACGCCCAGATATTTCCATGGTGTAAATACCAGCATTATCGAATTTTACGAATACGGGGTGTGCATCATTATCGGAGGTATTGGACTGCCACTTAAAATCCAGATCATTACCGCTTCGGTATATTTTAAACCATCCGTCTGAAGAAGCACCTTCAGGGTTAGGTGTTTTTCCCGTTCCCTTAGGATAAACTGTACTTCCGTTTGATTTTTCTCCATAGAAATCATCAGCATCGGCAAACCTTAACCAAGTATCATTTGCCTCGGTGCCATTATCACCTTCTTTTACAGCAGACCTCCAGATGAATCGATAAATACCGGGTGTAGCAATACGGATGCGATAAGTGGCTAATCCATTCCCAGGTTGCCCAAAAGAATTTTCACCCTCCCATAGCATATATCCCCTTCCAGTGGCTTTGGATAGATCATTCACCAGTTGCCAGCCTTCTTCAAAGATAGCATCCTCAAATTCAACCAGAACAAAACTATTCTCTTCGGAGAATAAAAGGTTTGACGTTTCACCACAATCTATTCCAACGGATAGATCATCTGATGAATCATCACTACATGAAGTAAAACTCATGATTGCAATGCATAAGCCAACTGAGAAGGTACTTAAGTTTCTAGTCATATGTTTATATCTATTTCTTCAAGTTATAATTTTTTATCCAATCACCAATAAATGATAGATAGATCCTTTTCTTGGTGATCAGAGTATTAAGCGAAGATTATTAACTGTAAATCAGGAAACAGAATATATAGTGATTATACTTAATACAACCTTAATAAGTAATAATCATATCTCAACATACAACCTCTGAAAGACTAGTTTAAAATTCAGAAACGGTTTAAGCTTATATTTTAAATAATAAATCAGTTACTACTAAAGCGGCTTAAACTGTTCAAAGGTTTCTTTGCAATCGTAACAATGATGTATAGAGCGACAGGCGGTAGGTCCAAATGGGGACCTCAAGTCGGTGTTAGTACTTCCGCAATTCGGACACTGTATGTGTTCAAGAATATCAAGATCGATAATTAGATCATGCTTTGGGGGAGGAGCTAGGCCAAAGTTTTTCAGTGCTTTACGTCCTTTTTCAGTGATCTTATTTGAATTCCACGATTGTTCGAAGTTGACATCCACTTCAACCTCAGAAACACCGTGTTTTTTAAGCACCTCAACGATATCGTTCTTCATGTAATCAATAGCGGGACAACCTACGAATGTGGGTGTCATAGCAACTTTGATTCCCTCGTCTTGTATGTCAATATTTGTAATCACACCTAAATCAACCAGTGAAAGCACGGGAATTTCAGGATCCTTTACTTCGTCTAACCACTCTTTAACTTTTGCCTCCGTTAACATATTTTTTTCTTTACCAATCAGCGGTGGGATCAATTTTAAATACTTCCGACATTTCATCTAATAAAGGTTGCAGGTGCATAGTATGTTCACCTATTCTGCCGCCAAAAACAGGATTGATAAGAGTTATATCGGGTAATTCCAGGGAGGTTTTAGAGATTAACTGGGTAACGGCATCTAACCATTGATCTTTTAATAATTCTTCGCCTTGAAAAATACCCTCAGTAATTATTTGATCTTCATGTGGCGAAGGTTCAAAAATACCTAGTGCGTAGGGGATCAATTCATTTAGTGAGTGCTGTAGTCTGGAAACACTTTCATCCGTGGCACTACCTAATTGCTTGATCCAAATGTTCGCATGCATGGTATGATAGCGCAATTCACCTTTGATTTTGGTAGCCAGCTGAGCCAAAGGCGGATAAGATGATGAGGTGAGCATTTCAAACCGAAGGGCTTCGGCCGTATCAAACAAAAAATGGCGCACCAGGCTAAAGTCATATTCGCCGTTAGGAAGTTCTACTAGCCGAGAATTATGGAACTGGTCTGCATTGCGCATGAAAGCCACTGTATCCGGATCACTTTCTCCCAGATCGTACAAAAGCTGATAAAGGGCCTGACTTTGTCCTACTTTATCCTGCGCCATAGAGGAGAAGGCAATATCTTCTTCAAGTAATGGCCCGAAACCGGTCCATTCCGAGTTTCTATGACCTAATATGAGTTGGTCATCTGCCATTTTATACAATAGCTCCTTTAATGCTTCTTGATTAATCATAATGACCTCTCCTTGAACTCTTTTATTTTATCGGCCGCTTTGTAAGCCAGTGCCTCTCGAAATTTCTTGTCAGGAAGCGTATTCCAAATGATTTTATCTTCTTCTTGATTGAACTCGATATCTGACGTTTTTACAATCCAAATATTATAAATAGGCTTCTCATTGATAAACTCCGATTTTACCAGGCTCAAACCTTCTTCGGCACTTGTACATTCAATAGTGCCGATATGTTCATGCTGCTTACCTCTTTTTTTCAAATGAAATAATTCATAAGAATTCTCCTGACCTTCCTCAGCTTCTACTGAATCTTCGATATAATTATAGACTGTATCTTCTCCTTCAGTAAATCTTGACACCATGATTTTTCTGGTTTCTACCACAAAAAGTCCAGTGCACGTTTGTCTACGGCTGAATTGCTCTTTGGCAAATAAAAAAGCCATCTCACGATTAGGCGCGTGAACAGGCCCCACATGAAAATAGGGTTTACCGTCTCTCAGTTGCGAGAATACCTCATAGGTGCCTAGCTGATCCAACGGTGCTTTTGAAGTTAGTTCTCTTTGAGAGAGCTGAAGTCTATTGACTCTTGGGTCTAGTGATTCCATAAAAGCTATGAGTTGTAAATTTTCAGACCACCTACAATGGCCTGAAAATTGAAAATCTAAGCTAACGGAGCTACATACTCTGTTTTCGGGGCTAACAGCGCTTTTCTTACCCAGCGGCCTCTTTCTTCTGCTGTTCTTCTTACTGCAAGACGCTCTTTATTACATGGGCCGTCTCCATTTATAACGCGCTTGAATTCTTCCCAATCAGGTTCCGTGTAATCCCACCTTCCTGTAGTTTCGTTCTTTTTTAGATTTTCATCCGGTATGGTGAAGCCTAATTCTCGAATCTTAGGTACATACATATCCAGAAACTGATTACGCATGTCGTCATTGGATCCCATTTTTACCTTCCAGCGCATTAAAATTTCTGAATGCACTGATATTTTATCCGATGGGCCAAAGAAATGCATCATAGGAGGCCACCATCTGGTTATAGCTTCTTGCATCATATCACGCTGCTTCTGACTTCCCGTAGCCATATGAATAACACAGTGATGCCCATATTTGAGATGGAATGATTCTTCTGCACAAATTCTTTCTAACGCTCTACAGTAGGGTCCATAACTACCGCGTGCGTTGGCGAGCTGATTTACAATCGCTCCGGCGTCTACGAGCCACGAAATGAAACACGAATCTGCCCAAGTAAATGCAGGGTAATTAAATATATTCGAGTATTTTGATTTGCCATTGATGAGATCATCAATCATTTGCTCCCTTGATTTTCCCAATGTTTCCGCAGCACTGTAAAGCAGCTGGGCATGTCCTACCTCATCCTGAACTTTTGCCATCAGCGCTAATTTACGTTTGAAGCCCGGAGCCCGAGTTATCCAGGTACCTTCCGGAAGCGCTCCTATGATTTCGCTGTGTGCGTGTTGCTCGATCATGCGAATTAATTGCTTCCGATAAAGTTGAGGCATCCAATCGTTAGGTTCTATTTTCTCACCGCGCTGGATGCGTGCTTCAAATTGTGCTAATTTCTGCGGGTCTTCGTTTTCAAGACCATTCGTTTTGATGTGTTCAAACGTATTTCCTCCTCCGTACATATCGCAATCGTTTTAAATCTTAAATTTATAACATTTTAAACACTTATTTGGTTTTCAATCCTTCAATAAGCATACCGGCTAATTGGTCACCGAGATCCCTAGGATTGATGATACCCGAAGGATCATACCAGTTAGGCATCCAGTTTAATGATGAAAACAGTGTCATTACCGCCAATTTAGTATCTACGCCACCAAACTCACCATGCTCAATTCCACCTTCAATTATTTTTTTGAATCTATTGATGTAATTTATTCTCATCAGTAAAAAATCTCTCAGATAAGGCTGACTCAAATGCCTGTGTTCGTTCATGAAAACGGCCGAAGCGATGAGATCCTTAGACATTACTTCGATGTGTCCTCGTATGCCAAGCCTTAGCTTTTCACTGTAACTTATATCCTGTTTTTCTACTTTCTCGAGCGATTCTTGAAATAATTCGGCCATTTCAAAACATAAGCTTTGTAGTATTTCCTCCTTAGACCTAATGTGGGAGTAAAGCGAAGCAGCCTCAATTCCTAATGCGTTTGCCAAATCACGCATAGACGTAGCAGAATAGCCGTGATCACGGAAAAGCTCTGCCGCTTTTCTGATCACCTGCTCTTTTCTACTCATTTTTTCTAAATAAGGCATACAACAAAAATAATCATAAATGTTTCTGAATGAAGTGATTAGTTAGTTTTACAGACATGAATAAAAATACTCCTGAAGTATATCATCAAAAGTTAAGTATGGCTTTTCACAGTATGATAGCCTTACCTCTTGTAGCGTTTGTCTATCTATTTCTAGAAGACAAGCATAATGATCTGGAACCGATCCTCTACGATCAGTTATGGGTAAGTTTCGTAACTTATGGTTTTAGCCTTATGGCCTTTTTTTTGATCTTTTTAGGGAGGAAAAACTTTAAAAGGGCTTTAGCTAAAATTAACAGTGAAGATCATTTGAAAAAGCGATTTGATCATTACGTTAGCTTATCCATGAAAAACTATCTTTTAATAGGACTGGCCTCGGCTGTGTTAGTAGCAGGTCTTTTGCTCACTAATTCAGCCTTTTTTATTGTAGAATACGTTATCGTGCTTTTTTTTCTGTCCATCCACAGACCAACGCCCGATAAGTATATCAGAGATTTACGCTTACAAGGAAATGAAAAAAAGTGTGTGAGAAATAAGCTAGAGTTTCCGGGTTAGTTATCCGCTTTGATTTGTACTCTGCCATCATCAACGCGCATTTTTATGTTAGCCGTTCCCTGTCCTAATTTCAATCTTGTTTCGTCTTCCTCATCACGATCTATATCAAAATCACCGGACACTGAAACACGGGTATCATCGTGGTAAATTAGAAATTCACCTCCTCCTTCGGTAACATTGAAGTAGATACCACCATCGCTTGAGCGAAATAAGTAGCTGCCGTCATCAGCTAATGAAGTTTCAATTTCTATATCTCCATCATCCATGTTAACATCCACCTCTGAAAAAGTAGCTTTTCTGATCGATATGTCACCATCATCCGATTTAACCTTTAACCTACCATCACCTCTATCCATCTTAATATTACCATCATCAAAGTCAAAATAGAAGTCATTACCGCTACAGTTCATCAACTCAGCATCGCCATCATCAATATCTAGGGAAACTGATCCATGTATGTTTTCAATAAAGTAATCATCATCATCACCTTCAATTCTTAGGCTGACTCCCTTGGGCGCTTCTATATCAATCGTGTAAACTTCCCTTCGATAGGCAACCATCGAAACGCTGACACTACCTCTGGTTCGTTCTTTAATGATCAGATTTCCATCATCTTCATAGACCTCCACCTGGAATTCTCGTTCTCCGAGACTCAGACCTTTGACACTTACTTTTCGGTAGATATCAACTAATACATCAGTTCTATCCGTTCCTTTGATATTCACTTTCGCATCGCTACTGGATAATTCAATAACACCGTCACTACTGATTGAATAATTCTCGTTGAGTTTAAACTCTCTGTCCTGTGCAACGGCATAAGAACTAATTAAAGTTGCTATTACAAATAATAAATTTCTCATCTTTAAACGGGTTAGTATTATATTAAACGAATATAGTCCATTTCAGGAGATCTATTTGATAGAAAATCTATCTTAGGGAAAATACAGAAGCTATTAACCCGGTGCCTTCAGCCCTCAAGGATAAGGCAATGATAATAACTACAATAAACCCAAGAAGCACTATGATATTTCTACGATTAAAAAGTCCTGACATTACAGATTAGATAGTTCAAATACAATACCATTTGTTTAAACCAGCTATATTAGCTTTTTGCAGAGGTTAACGTACGAATGTGAACAAGAGCTATGTTCGAGTTCGCACATACTCTTTTTTAAGACCCTTTAGATTAACATTTGGTTGGAAAGCTGTAGCAATAATCTGGTATCCGTAGTCATCCCAACTTTAAACGAGGAATTGACCATTGGTAATTTGCTGGCTGATCTAAGCGGTTCCAAAGAAGTGATGGAAATTATTGTAGTAGATGGTGGTAGTGAAGATAGAACTCGGCAGGTGGTCAGTACTTATCCCGGAGTTAAATTAATACGATCTGCCCCCGGCCGCGCAGTCCAACTAAACGCGGGTGCCAAAGAAACCAAAGGCGGATATTTATGGTTTTTACACGCCGATACCCGTATAGATTTCAACGTTCTGTGTCATTTGCTCGCTGAGATCAGGAAATCAGATAGCTCGGGCAGTTGCTTTTTGAAATTTGATAAGCGAGGTTTTTGGTATAAGCTGTATTCCGGGATTAGTAAGATCAATTGGAGTATATTCACTTATGGTGATCAGGGTATTTTTATCAAAAGAAACCATTTTATGCAGTTGGGTGGTTATAGGCATATACCTATCATGGAGGATATAGACTTTGTTAGACGTGCTAAAAAGAAGTTTACGTTTAAAAAGCTCAACATCCCAATCGTAACATCAGCGCGAAGGTTTGAACAGAATGGGGTGGTCTGGCAAGAATTAAAGAATATTTTCCTTGTACTATTATACTTATTGGGTACTTCTCCCTTTTTCCTAAAACGCTTTTATTGATATTGCTTGTTCTATGATTTCACTGGTAGACCTGAATAAATTGCATGCGCCAATTCAAAATGAGCTGTATGAAGCTATACAACGTGTGGTGCGTAGTGGCTGGTATATTGGTGGAGAAGAAGTGGAAAAGTTTGAAACCGCATTTGCGAGGTACTGTGGCGTGAAGGAATGTATTGGATGTGCAAGTGGGACAGATGCACTCGAATTGATCTTAGCGGCATATGGCATTGGTGTCGGAGATGAAGTAATTCTACCCGCGTTAACGTGGGTCTCGAATGCTGAAGCCATAAAAACAGTAGGAGCTCAGCCAATATTTGCAGATGTGGACCGCAGCTATACCATTGATCCGGTGTCTATAAAAGACAGACTTACCTCAAAAACTAAAGCTATAATGGCGGTTCACTTATACGGACAGCCTTGCCGAATGCAGGAAATATTATCGTTAGCTAATGATTATAATCTTGTCGTGATTGAAGATTGCGCACAAGCTCATGGAGCTGAGTTTCAGGGTAAAAAAGTAGGTAGTTTGGGACATGCGGCAGCCTTTAGCTTTTACCCTACAAAAAACCTTGGAGCCATGGGAGACGCAGGCTGTGTAGCAACTAACGACTTGGCTATAGCAGAAAAAATCCGATTATTATCTAATCACGGTCAAACAGAACGTGATGTACATTTACTTTCAGGCACCACAAGCAGATTGGACCCGCTCCAGGCGGCAATTTTACGGGTAAAGCTGAAATATCTTGATGCGTGGAATAAAACCAGGCAGAAACATGCCAATTTCTATTTAAATGCTTTGGCTAAATCTGGTTTAATACTGCCTAAAATTTTGGAAGATACTTCTCATGTTTTTCATCAGTTTGTTCTTCAGTCCGAAAGGCGGAATAGTCTTAAAAAACACTTGGAAAAAAATGAAGTTCAAACGAGTGTTCATTATCCTACACCTTTGAATAAAATGTCATTTTTTGGAAATGACGCGAGTTGTCCAAAGGCCGAAGCTTTTAGTAGTCACCTCTTGTCCATTCCAATACACTCTGAGCTTCAAGCTAATGATTTAGAATATATCATCAATCACTTATTAGCCACCTGACTAACGCCCAAATAACTTTTTCAAGTTGTCATTAATGAGACTGTTTATATCTGTAGAGATCTTCGAAAAATACATAATGGACCAGTAACCAATAGTTAGCATAATGGAGGTCACCATTATTTGTAGGTAAGCATTCTGAAGGCCAGGAATAATGACTGGCAAGAAGAAAAACAAACCTCCAACAACCCAAATAGCTGCCAATTTCCAGTTGAAAGGCTGAAATTTATATTGCTTCCAGAGTAAGATATACCTGGCGATGTTTACAATGACCAACGCAATCAATGACGCTAAGGCGGCTCCATTGATTCCATAAATTGGAATAAAGATGGCGTTTAAAACGACCACCAGGATAATGAGTACACCCATAAAGTACGTGGTGTAGCGATAAAGTTTAGAAGTTGCCAATATTTCGTTGTTTACACCAAAGGTCATATCTACTAAATGACTAAAGCCGATAAGAAGCATAACATACTTCCCCTGACTGTATTCCTCAGGTAAAAATGAAAATACCGTGTCCAGATTAAGCCAGACCCCCAGAAGCAGGTAAAACCCAACAGCACTAAGGTTAATACAACTTTTTTTATAGATGTCGGAGATAGTGTCCATTTTGTTTTCGTTCCAGGCATTTGAAATAAGCACTGATGATATCCTGCGGACCCCATTGGCGGGTAGGTTTACAAACGCCCCAAATAAAAACGCTATTGAATATACTCCGTTACTATCCAAGCCTAGTGAACCACTTACCATGATACGGTCCACTTCCATTATTATCCGCACACCAAATGCATTTAAAACACCATAACCTGCTAATGAAAGAATTTGACGTTTGAAAGGGGCAATATCGATTAGAGAGCGTCTTATACTACTGATTCTAATGCCCTTGGCCCATAGGTAAAACTGACTGAAGATGCCAGGAAAGCTCATGGCAAAAACAAAAAGGATAAAAACAATTTCAAAGGGTTGGTCAGCACTGAAATAATAGTAAATAAGTGAAGCCAGAATGATTACTTTAATAACCAAGCTTTCCAGTACAGTTCCTAGCACTGTATTTTTCATCATTCGGATAAGGCTGTCATTATTCTTGAAAATGATTCTGAAAGAACAGATGATAACAAAACCGACAGAGAAGTATGCGTATGATGTGGCATGGCTTCTCGTATCTTTTAATATTGATAATACCCAATTATTACCTGCGTAATAAGTGCAAATGGCCGAAATGATACCCAAAATACTCACCATCAAAATGAAAGTATAAAGGCTGTTGAGGTTCTTGTTTCCGTATTTTGGAAATATGCTAAGAATAACTAGTGAAAGGCCAAACGTGAAAAGGCCTGAAAAAATACTGGTTAAAGAACCTAGAAAAGATAGTAAACCCACCTGCTCTGTTGAGAGTAGTTTGGGCATCAAAATGGCATTTACCAAAAAGCCTATGACCACACCAATAGAAGAATAAGTGGCGGCTTGCAGTCCTTGCTTTTTAATTATTCCCAAGTGTTGACTTTAGTTTATGTAGAGAGTCTGCAAGAATACAAAAGATCAGCCCAATCATCATTTCCCGAAATTGAAAAGTTACAATTTTCATGGAGATTCAGCCCATTGCGTAAAATACAAAATTAGACTGTTTCGAAAATAGGCTTATTGTAAGGGACTGATATATGAAGTTGTAAAAGTTAAAAAAATCAAATTTGAAGTTTTATAATTCATCTTATCGCTAGCTTTAAACGCGATGCTTGAAAAATACATAAGAAGAGTTTATAAGCCTTTCCATAACCGCTATTATACTAGAAAAATAGCTATGTCTAGAATCATATCTTCGTATTCTAAAGAGCTTGAATTAAAGTACCCTGACCCAAGAGATCAACATGGCAATATTGAAGATCAAATCAAAGCGATAGGCTTACGGATTTTAGAAATATTAAGTGAACTAACCGATGCACTTGATATCAATTTTGCACTTGCTTATGGAACAATGCTAGGAGCGGTCAGGCACAAGGGTTTCATACCCTGGGATGATGATATTGATATATTCATGACCCGAAGGGATTTTAACGTCCTTTTAAAAAACTGTTCGGACATTCCCGAAAGCCTGCTTCTCGTGCCGATGGATGTAGATTTTTTTAAGGTAATGGATAGAAGTTCTATCATCAGTAAAGACCAAAAAAGAGGGGTGGCTGTAGATGTATTTATTATTGAGGATCATAGGAACGGTCAATTATCATTTTATAATGTACATACGCTGAGAAACCTTTTCTTTCATAGAAGAGACTACACTCCCCTTAAAAGCACACCTTTTGAACAGTTGGAGTTAAAAATACCATCAAACTCTGACTGGATTTTATCGGAGTTATATGGTGATTACATGAAGCTGCCCCCGAAGGATCAACAGGTTTCGCACCACTCTGACTTTAACAAAGTTCAAATCGCCAATTTTGGCGAGTATCTGGTGAATAAAAACAACCTAGGCAATTGATATTGACTTTGAATAGTAATGAAAACCTTACCTTTGAATTCGACTTATATCAATTGGAATTACTAGAGAAATTAGCCCAAAAAACGGATAACTGGAGGGTAAAGAAGGTACTAAAACCGCTTTATCTGCCTTTGTTAAAAAAGTTTTTGTATAAAGTTCAAAATAGCCAATTTAAAAAAGAAGGCGAAAATGTTTTGAAAGTAGCTACGAAGGCTTTGGAAGAAGTAGATGTTTTTTTCTGGCTCGAATTCGGTACGCTGTTGGGAGTGATAAGGGATGGTAAACTCATTGAACATGATACGGATTTGGATGTGGGTATTATGCTTTCAGATTATTCGCCAAAAATAGAAAAAGCACTTACCAAATACGGTTTTGTGAAAGTTAGGAGATTTGAGATCGATGACGGGAATTATGGAATAGAAGAAAGCTACAAATTAAATGATGTCCATTTCGATATTTTCTATTTCACAAAGAAAGAAGATTACATGTATTGCCATTTATTCCCATTCAATGAAAAAAAGAAGCGGATAGTGAGGGAGTTGTACACATGGACCACTGAATTTAAGCAAATTGAATGGCAAGGATGCCAGGTTAATGTACCCGCTGATTCGCATAGAAGACTGACAGACACCTATGGTGATTATACAGTTAAGATCAAAGACTGGTACACGCCCGATGCTGCTTTGAACTCAAAAATTATTGATAAAAAGATTACGGTTATAAAAGACTGAATGAATGGATAATTATTTGAATTATTGGGAAGAGTACTACCAAAACCACCGTGATCCTGGTCACGAATCACCTTTTGCAAGGTTTGTTTTACCGTTTCTGCGTGAAGGGGCTACAATTTACGAGCTAGGCTGTGGTAATGGAAGAGATAGTATTTTCTTTGAAAAATTTGGCCTGCATATTACAGCATTTGACCAGTGTGAAAATGAAATCGAATATCTCAATGATAAATATTCTTCAGATCGTTTGGCGTTTGAAGTGGGTGACTTCACTCAGCTAGGCAATAGGGTAAATTCCGATTTTATTTTCACACTGGTCAAACGCTGTAATATGCAGGCCAAATTTTTCAAAGAAAATAC